>NZ_JANNDR010000542.1:0-10982 GCF_031378165.1 Chamaesiphon sp. OTE_75_metabat_556 | reverse complement strand
AGAAGAACTGTGCCAAAATTATCTAGATCTTGAAGCGATGATGGAGGCACCCTTACCTCGAAATTATCCCCAAGAATACAAGATCGATAATATGCCAATCGAGGCGGCAGCCGAAAGTATTGCCATCTCAGAGCGTCAGCGTCTTGGGCTGGGAGATGCACCTATTCCATGTCTGCGAGATATTTTGGAACAGAGTGTCGGACTACGCATTTTTTACATAGAGATGCCACCTAAGTACTCAGGTATATATAGTTATAACGAACAAATGGGTGGCTGTATTGCCATCAATGCGGGACATCCTGAAGAAAGAAAACGCTGGTCATTAGCACATGATTACCTGCATTTTCTCGCTCATCGACGGAAGCCCATAGTTGACTTTGACGATCAGTATCAAAGGAAGCCAGAGAGCGAGAGACTAGCCGATACTTTCCCTAATTATTTTCTGATGCCAACAAGTGACTTGCTCAAGCGATTTAACGATATGCACCGTTCTCATGGCAAGTTTACTGCAACAAATCTATTTACTTTAGCACATCATTATGGAGTGTCCATTGAAGCTCTTGCTTATCGGGCAGAAGCAATTAAACTGCTACCATCTGGAACTTTGGAACGGTTACGCGATCGAGGATTAAAAGTCCGAAAAGTGCAACAAGAAATGGGCTTGGAACCGATCGGAGAACGCATCGACATGGCTCCTATTCACTATCAGCATTTAGCGATCGAAGCCCTAGATAGAGGGTTAATTACCGAAGGACGCTTTGCTAACTTTCTTGGTGTCGATCGCATCGAGGCTCGACGGATTGCTGAATCATTAAGCGAACATTCAAGTGGAATGCTTGAAGAAGTTGCTAATTTAGACTTGTGTCAGGCTTAGGATAATTGGGAAACTAGTGATGAATATTAAACAATCCCATATTGTCCTCGATACCTGTTGCATTCTAAACTTTTACGCCTCAGGAAAATTCTCGGGAATATTGGAGGCTATCCCCGCTCAAGTTGCTGTGACTGAAGTTGTCAGATCGCAAGAGCTAATGACACTTCAGCAGCTTGAGAATCAGGAAAGCGAGGGCACAATTTATTTCGATAAAGTAGTTAAAGAAGGTCTAATCTCGATCGTGGATTTTGAATCGGAAGCAGAGGCAGAAACTTTCATCAATTATACCGCTCAAATGAAGGACGAAGGAGAATCTGCCACATTTGCAATTGCCTTTCACCGAGAATGGGCAGTTGCAACCGATGATAAAAGAGCGATCTCATTTTTAAAAAAAGAGGCTCCCCACATCCAGATTGTATCAACGCTAGAAGCGATCGAACATTGGTCGAAAAAATCAAATATTGACTCAGCAACATTAAAAGCCGCATTGAGTGCAATTCGAGTTAGAGCGAGATATCAACCTCCTCGAAATCACCCTTTACTGAGTTGGTGGGAAACTGCAATGAAATAAATAGATTAGTGCCGAAATTACCGAAATCATCCTCGAACGCCTCGTCGCCCTCAGCGACGAACGTGCAGCAGAAGAATGCAACGGACACATCCGCTGGCTCCGCCCCAAATATCAAGCCCCCGATCGGGTTCAATCTACCCAAACCACTCTGACAGGTATCGAAGACGCAGCAGAAACCGCAGTAATACCCGTTGAACAGCAAAAATGGCCGATACAGCTAGAAAACTCGCCGCTATCCGCGACCTTTTCCGCCGCAGTAGCGGCGCATGGATAGGTAGATGCGATTTAGTAATATTTCTGGAAAATGAATATCCCGATCTGTAGTGATCGATACGAACGCAACAGACACAAATTAAATCAAATAGTTAATTTTCCAAATCTCAGACTAAAGTTGAAATTAGATCGCGAAGTTGGCTGAAATTAACCATAAGAGTTTTGTTGTTTGGAGTGTAAATAAACACCACGATTGATCGCTACTTACTTTAACATCATGAACTTCAAATCTTTACTCGTTGTCGGTTTGGGCTTCGCTACACTGGGCTTATCTTTCCCCGCTCATGCCGATACTGCTACTGTCGTTAACAACAATCAAAGCGTAGTTGTCACTGGCAATGGTAATACCACCAACCAATCCAACATTACTTCGGTACGCAACACTCAAACTGGTCGTAGAACTAGCAACAATACCGGTAGTGTGGTCAATAGCAATCAATCGATCGACGTTATGGGTGATAACAATACGACTAATCAAAGCAACCAAACAACGTTTCGCAATTACCAACGTCGCATTCGTTAATATCTAGCTACTCAGTTAAGATGGCGATCAATTGAAGCATTTGAGCGATCGCCTAAGTCTAGTTCGCGCATTACTTGATATCCTTGCGAGAAGTCTGGAAAGTAACCACTGCTGTAAAATTTGTGCCGATGGTTATAAATCCCAGATTTGGCAGCTAAAGCTCCAATCGATCGAGATTTTAGACGCGATGGGCAGAGCGATAAAAGGGTTTTTTGACCACAGTAGCGGGGTGCAATTTACCGCGAATTTCAACTTCCACGACTTGCCCGATCTTGGCAAATTCGGTCGGGATATAGGCTAGGGCGATCGCTTGTCCGAGGGTGGGCGACATGGTGCCACTAGTAACAATTCCGGCAGCTTCGCCGTTAATTACCACAGGATAATCATGCCGTGCGATAAATCGTCCCTGCATATTTAGTCCGACTAGTTTCCGGCTGACGCCTTCAGCCTTTTGCCGCACCAAGACATCGCGCCCGATGAAATCGCCCTTGGTATCCAGATGCACTACCCAGCCTAATCCCGCCTCTAGCGGCGTAGTCGTATCGCTAATGTCTTGACCATACAAACACATCGTTGCTTCCAATCGGAGGGTGTCTCGCGCCCCTAAACCGCAAGGCACGACACCAGATGCTAGTAGTGCATCCCAGAGTTGGATACCGATAGCTGGCTCGACCATAATTTCAAAGCCATCCTCACCCGTGTAGCCAGTACGGGCGATAAAGGCGGGGTTTTTAAAAATTAAGGCTCTAGAATGACCGAAATTCGTTAACTGGGTGAGATCGATATCGACTAATGGTTGGAGCTGGCGGACTGTCTCTGGCCCTTGAACGGCGATCAGCACGCGATCAGACAAATCCTCAAATTCCACCTGACTGAGGTCTAGATGCGCCAATAACCAGGCTTTATCCTTATCTTTCGTCCCCGCATTGACAATCAGCGTGACACTACCCCCACCTTCTTGATAGACGATGATGTCATCGATAATTCCGGCTTGGGGGTTTAATAATACCGTATACTGCGCTTGTCCGGGTTGGAGCCGACTGAGATCCGAGGGTACCAATCTTTGGAGCTGTTCGATTGCCGAAGGCAGGCCGTTGGCCAACGCACTCTCCCCCCGTAAACTAAACTTGCCCATGTGGGAAATATCAAACATCCCCGCACTCGTGCGAATGGCTTCGTGTTCGGGGGTAATGCCGCTAAACTGGACGGGCATTTCCCAGCCCGAAAAAGCGGTCATTCTGGCATTGAGGGCGATCGCGCGATCGTACAATGGAGTCCGTAAGGGTGGATGTGATTCCGATCGAGCCATGGGTTTTAGAGTGAATGATGATTACACATTACTACTATAAAAGCGATCGAGCATTTCAATCTCGATCGTCTTTGGCAAAATTTCGGAGGATTATTTGAAAATGTCTGACATTTCCGATGTTTTGAAACGATCGAGCTATTTCACATGAATATTTGCCATAGCTGCTCTCGATCTTAACGATGAAGTGATGTTGAATGCTTCGATCGAACATATTCAACAAAGTCACAATTTAACAGCGTAGATTGAGTTTATTGATATGGTAATGCAATTGCATTACTGTAGAATTCAGTCTTCATAGATCCTTGCCATTATGTCGATCGCCAAAAGTACACCCAGAGCTATCGAGTCAACACCTTGCTCAGAGTCAACTCTGACCGATCGATATCAAACGATGGTGCCTGCGCCTGTGCGGAAATTTCTGGGCTTGGGCAAAAACGATAAAATCTGCTACACCCTCCAACCTGATGGAACAGTAGCTATTGCTCGTGTGGCACAATCAGAAAGCGACCCAGTTTTGAAGCCATTTTTGGATTTGCTTGCCCAAGATATCGAGCGTAATCCGCAGCGATTGCAACCAATTAGTGCTGACTTCATCGATCGTATTCGATCGCTAGTTTTAGATGTCGATGTCGATCTGAATGAATCGATCAATGAGGATGAATAGGTTTGTCACAATCAGAATCTGAAGATCGATCGATCGTAATTAATGGCTGGAGAATCTTTGCTCATCCGCTGTTTCTCGACCAAGTTGAAGATGGGTGAATGATGACTCACTGGCTTAATATCCACTTGAGAATGCCAAGAATCTTCTGTACCGGCGTAACCAAATAATTAGTAGGATCGATCGTTACATTACTGTCTTCTAATTTAAGAAATTGCCATAGTGTACCACTAGTTACACAACCATAAATAACTAGAATACTTCTATTTTTAAGCTGATTATAACTTTGAGCTGCTACCATTTCAGCGACACATTGACCCAATCCACTTTCAATTTCACCTCGTTTAGCCTCAACCAACATTAATACCGGAGCATCGATTGTAAATTGATTTTCAGACTTGCTAAACAGGAAATCACAGAAGCCATTCAAACCCTTCTCCTGGTCTACATTAAACTCCTCACCAGAAAACAATTGTACTTGCCGATCGACCAATCTTCTGGCCTGAACTAAGATCGGGCTAACCAATAACTCAGACTTAGCCTTTTCAGACTTTGCAACCTCAGCCAGAGAAAATGATTCATCAAAAATAGTTAAAAATTCTGATTGTGGCTCAGAAACAGGAAAAAGCTCACAAAAACGATTATTTACTAACTGTAGATCGAATCTGTCTTTCACTGACTCTAAAGTAAAATTATTGTATGCCATTTTACAACCTCAAATTAGTTAGCTCACTTATAGCTCACTAGTGACTCACTCTACCAATCGATTTCGATATCCAAGCAAACCTACCCTCCTCAATCAACATCTCAATTGACTACAAAACTCGGGTCATTCGATCGACATATTTCCAGGCAGAAGCATAATCCTTGCGAATTAATTCCCAGAAATAATCATCATCAAAAGCGAGATAATGTAGTTCTAATTTCGGTTTCTTCGGGCGCGATGAATGTGAGTGTGGATGGCGAGTGTGAGCCTTTTTGCTGCGCGATGGCTTCCCCACGGGAGGGGAGATCGGCAGCAGGGTAAGTTGGGTAAATTGAACCACAATTTCAGGTTGAGGAGTGAGGATGTGTGTCTAAACTAGCGGAGTTCGCACTTATGCGGGTGTCCCGCTCATGGAACGAACCCAAGCGCGGAGTTCGCACTTATGCGGGTTTGTCTTGTCGCACATAACCTGGAGGAAGCCTCCAGGTCGATGCGCCGCTCCCGCTCATGGAAAGAACCCCAGTAGCGATCGCCAATCGACTATCTCATAATCTCAATTGGTTCGATCGATTCTGCTGGTTGAAAACCAAAGATTTGCGCGTAAAAATAAAATTCACCAGTCAGCGCGCGTTTGATATTTTCCGCTTGCCGAAAGCCATGTTGCTCGGTGGGGAAGGTGACATAGGCGACAGGAATATGTTTTTCTTTGAGGGCGTCTACCATCATTTCGGCTTGATTGGGCGGGACGACTTTATCCTCCAAGCCTTGGAAAAAGACGATCGGACAGGACAATCGCTGGGTAAAGTACAAAGGCGATCGATCTTGATAGATATTAGCACTTGCGGGGTAGGGTGCGACTAAGCGATCGAGATAGCGAGATTCAAATTTGTGGGTATCTGTAGCCAGGGCTGCCAGATCGCTGACTCCGTAATAACTCGCACCAGCTTTGAAAGTATTACCAAAAGTTAACGCAGCCAGGGTTGTATATCCCCCCGCGCTGCCGCCGGAAATCGCCAATCGATCGGCATCGGCTAAACCTTGTTTGACTAAATAGAGGGCGGCATTGGTACAGTCATCGACATCGATAATCCCCCACTTACCATCGAGACGATGTTGATAGGCTTTGCCATAGCCCGTACTGCCACCATAATTGACATCGACGACGGCAAAGCCGCGACTCGTCCAGTATTGAGTTTTGAAATTGAGTTGATTGGAAGCTGCCGCCGTGGGGCCGCCATGGCTTTTGACGAGTAGCGGTGGCTTCTCGCCCAGTAGCGGTTGGTAATCGCGGTTGGTGGGTGGATAATAGAAGGCGTAGGCAGTTTGGCCGTCGGTGGTGGGAAACTCGATCGATTGGGGCGTCGAGAGATAGCCAGGATCGATTTTTAATTGGTTGGAGTGTTTGAGGACTGCGCGGGATTCAGCGATCAGATCGATTGCCACAACATCACTGGTTTGGGTGGCAGCAGCACCACAATACACGACTAGATTACCAGTGGCGCGAATGCTGGCAATATCGGTATGCGGTACATTGAGGCGGGTGAGATGTCCGCTAGCGATATTAATCAGGGCGAGATGCCAGATCCCATTTTGGCTATAGGTACAGACGATCCGCTGTTTGCCCACGAGGGCGTAAGTAGACATCCCAAAGATCCATTGGGGTAGGCTAAATTCGGCAGCCAGTTCGTGGACGATCGTGACTTGACGATCGCTCCAGCGATAGAGATTGCCCCAACCCGTGCGATCGCTGACAAAATACAAGGTATCATCTGCCGCCCATTGGGGCTGAAAAATCGTTTCGCGCGCACCGCCAGCAACCAAGGCTGGTGCGGAGAGAAAACCATCATTAACTGTCGCCACTTGGAGATTGGTGCCATCCCACGGGAGATTTGGGTGATTCCAACTCAACCAGGCGAGTTTCGATCCGTCGGCATTCAAACGCGGCGCGGCATAAAAATCACAACCGCCCACCAAAACGATCGTCTGATCTGGTGCTTTGAGATCGATACTGACGATCGTATTCAATGCTTCTAATTCAGTCGAATCATGTTCCTCTTGGACGCAAATTAGTCGCTGACGATGCGGATCGATCGTCAAATCCGCATATCTTTTGGTTCGATCGTGAGTGAGTTGAGTAACCAGATCTGGCTGCGCCGATCGCAAATCCTGCGTATAGAGGCAATTATCGCTATTGTTACTAAAATACACCCGACCTTCGGCCACTGTATACGCAGCACCGCCGTACTCATGCACGCGATTGCGGACATTATAGGCGGGTGGAGTGATATCACTAAGCTGTCCATCGGCGGTACGTCTGACGATGACACTGCGCCCAGCTTCTTGGGGGCGAGATTCCAGCCAATAAATATCTGTCCCATCCAAAACAATCGAACTTAGCCCGATACTATCAGCGACGATCGAATCGGCAGTAATCGGCGATTTCCAGGAACCAAAAGGAGCGAGTTGCATGAGTGACGATCGGTGTAAGGTGTAATAGCGTTGGCGATGTGAAATCTTGAGTACGATTAAGCCGATTCGATCGGGCCAATCGTACCGACAGAAAACTCGCTTACTATGGATTCTAACCGATCGCGCCTAAGCCTCATCCCCGATCTTTACATCTTGTGGTGACTCCAGTCGCTATTTAGTCGCGATCGCTACAGTACTTGGTAGGATGCGATTACTCGTACCGATCGGCTAGCTTGAATTGACGATCGTCAAGTTAAGTTTTAGCTCTCAAGATCGCCATTAATTGCTGACGATCTCTACTCTCTAACTTGGGGGATAGTCGCTCGTGAAACAACGTTTCATAGAAGAAACAAGCGAAGCCACCAAACTCTTTGGCGATCGTCAGATCGATTTGTGCGCCAATTGTCTCGATCGCGATCGGTTTGGTACGCAGTCCGGTGAGAATCCCAATTACCGTCGGAATTTTAGTTTTAATTGCCCGTACTTCTGGCTTGCTCAGTTCGCGCTCGAAGGCATCCAAACGCTCGCGATAAACTTGCAATACCAACTCATCTACCAACCCCAAATCGCACCATTTTTGCCAATCTACCAGATACCGACTCTTGGAAAACCCTAGCGGATTTGGCGAAATCGACACCAGACAATCGCGGCGGATCGATTTCACCGCAGTGACAATTTGAGTTAACAATCCAGTCAACTGTGCCCGCCGCCACTCATCCCAATTAGCACGCGGCTGTTGCGCAAATAAGTGTTGCGTCAATTTGTCGTAGCCTAACTCCACAGGCAAGGCAAAATGGTCGTCTAATTGGACTCCGGCTACGGGATATCTCGCGACCAAATCGGCGATCGTTTCCACCATCAAGCTCTGGACGCGATCGTGACAAGGATTCAACCATACCTGTGAATCTTGCTGCCCATTCGCCCCTTGAATCCGCTGTAAATTGCCCTGTCGATCGATCGTCAGTAAATCTGGGTGAGTGCGTGCAAAATGCGATCGCGGCGGCACCATTAAGCCATATTCAAACCATGGGATGACGCGGATGTTTAACGGTGCGGCTAGCTCGATCATCTCTGCCAAAAAATCGCGTCCGACAAATGGACTATCGGGCAACACTAACGAGCCAGTTAATTGCGCTGCAATCGGACTCGGATAGAGTGTGTATCCCCGTTGCCACACCACAGGATAAATCGTATTCAAGCCCAAGGCTGCTAGTTGTTGCAAGCCGCGATCGAGATTGGCGCGGGAATTGAGGACTTGACTATCGACATTCGTCAACCACACAGCTTTGGTGAATGGTGGCGGTGATATGGGCTGGCTGATGTTTGCAGACTTCATAGCAACGGCAAATACTGTATCGGTAATTTATGTTTTTGGAGATTATAATTAAATATTCTTAGTCGATCTGATTTTAAATATTGGCAGCAGACAAATGACAAAAAGAACTCAACAGATCCTCGCCATTTTAACATCGATCCAAGTTCTGAGCCTGGCCATAACGCCGCAGGTTTCTGCTGAGATTAAATACCGCGTACACTTTAGATATACAAAAGCAGATCGAGAAAACACCCGCTGGGCGAACTTGCCAGTGCCAAGAGTCTCAGCAAATTTCACCAAAGAGCAACGACAACTCCTCTGGGAAGCTTTACTTAAAATCCAGAATCGGATGCAGTCAAAAGAAGTACTCGAATGTATCAGTAAAAATGCTACTGATGGCTACTATCGAGATGAAACACCAGTAAAAGCCGCCCAAAGAGTTGTCACTGGTGCGCAATTTAGAATGGTCAAAGATAGTCGATCGGCACAAACTAGGCGGCAACAATTATTTGTCGAGACTGGGGTGATCGAAGATAGTACTGCTGATGCTTTTACATATATTGGTAGCAGTAGAAAGATCGAGAAAGACCTGACGATGTATATTGTTCAAGATAAGATGGGCACGAAAAACTCGGATTACTGGGCGGGTGTAATCGTCCATGAAGTCCTGCACATTTATACTTACAAACATCCTGCATACGATCCGAACAAAGACTATTTCGACCAGTTTAAAGGCAATATGATGTTTGAAACAGAATGGTGTGTGAGTGGCCGGCGGAAAAAGACTAAAGAGGGAGTTTGGTATATAGATGCCGCTTTTAATGAAAATTATTAAGAACAGCGACCCACCCGCTCTATTGACTCAGACACTCAGGGTCGCTTCATACAAGAAAAGAAAAAACAGTCTCAACTTGGTTAGCCCACAGGCTAGTCCGCCCGATCTCTAGGCGATCTGCCTGGTACACAATTACCCCTTCCTCATCAAACTGCGCTAGAATAAAACGACCGATTTTTGGCAATCTGGTCATTTGTCCCCTGTAACTGGTGGTAAAAGAAGCATGGACGATAACGAATTTCAACTAGAAGCTCCCTTTAAACCCACTGGCGACCAACCAACGGCGATCGCCCAACTCGTAGCTGGGTTAAAATCCGAACAGCAGTTTCAAACCCTACTCGGTGCGACAGGTACGGGAAAAACCTTTACGATCGCAGCGACGATCGCCCAGCATCAGAAGCCGACTTTAGTCTTAGCTCATAATAAAACATTAGCCGCGCAATTGTGTAACGAACTGCGGCAATTTTTCCCGCACAATGCGGTCGAATATTTTGTTTCTTACTACGACTATTATCAGCCAGAGGCATATATTGCCGTCAGCGATACGTTCATTGAAAAAGCATCGGCGATTAATGATGAAATTGATATGTTGCGGCATTCGGCGACGCGATCGCTGTTTGAGCATCGGCATGTAATTGTGGTGGCGTCGATTAGTTGTATCTATGGATTGGGTACGCCAGCCGAGTATCTCAAGGCCGCAATTCCGCTGAAAGTGGGGATGGAAATCGACCAACGCGAGATGTTGAAACAGTTAGTTTCGGTGCAATATAGTCGTAATGATATCGAGTTAAAACGTGGTAACTTTCGGGTACGCGGTGATGTAGTGGAAATTGGCCCCGCTTACGAAGATCGGATCGTGCGGGTGGAATTTTTTGGCGATGAAATTGAAGCGATTCGCTATGTCGATCCGGTGACGGGAGAAATTCTCCATACAGTGGGCGGTCTGAATATCTATCCAGCACGGCACTTTGTGACACCTGAAGATACCTTGCAGGATGCTTGTAATGATATCGATGATGAGTTGAAAAAACGGATTGTCGAGTTAGAAACTAATGGCAAATTAATCGAAGCCCAACGCATCGACCAACGGACGCGGTACGATCTGGAAATGTTGCGCGAAGTCGGTTTCTGTAATGGCGTAGAGAATTATTCTCGGCATTTAGCACGGCGAAATGCTGGCGATCCGCCGGAATGTTTGTTGGATTATTTCGATGATGATTGGTTATTGGTAGTTGATGAATCGCATGTTACCGTCCCTCAAATTCGGGGAATGTACAATGGCGATCGAGCTAGAAAAACCGTCCTGATCGATCACGGTTTCCGGTTGCCCAGTGCGGCGGATAATCGCCCGTTAAAGGCTGATGAGTTTTGGGAGAAGGTGAATCAATGTATTTTTGTTTCAGCAACCCCTGGAGTCTGGGAAATCGAGCTGTCAGAAGATCGAAT
>NZ_JANNDR010000515.1:0-5791 GCF_031378165.1 Chamaesiphon sp. OTE_75_metabat_556 | reverse complement strand
ATATCTTTAGCAATGTGGTGGGCAGTGCCCACCACAAGGATTTTAATAGTTAAATCCTACGGCTTCAACACATTTCTTGTTGCTAGCTGCCATTTGTTACGAAACGTGTGCGGTTGCCCTGGTGTTCCCCCAAATGTCTTTTGACAGGTATCGATGTCCATGGTAGGATTTTAGATTGTGTTAACTTTATTCAGATAGACAAGCAATAACCCTTGGCTAACGTAGTCGTAATTGGTGCCCAATGGGGCGATGAAGGAAAAGGAAAGATCACCGATTTACTTAGTAAGTCGGCAGATGTGGTCGTGCGTTACCAAGGGGGTGTCAACGCTGGTCACACTGTAGTCGTGCAGGGTCAAACCTTTAAACTGCACTTAATTCCTTCAGGGATTTTATATCCCGAAACGAAATGTATCATTGGCTGTGGTACAGTCATTGACCCCAAAGTCTTAATTGAAGAACTCGATCGACTTGTCGCGCTGAATATTCCTACCGACAAGCTGTTGATTTCGCAGACAGCTCATGTCACGATGCCTTATCATCGGCTGATCGATCGAGCATCAGAAGAAATCAGAGGTACTCACAAAATTGGTACGACTGGACGCGGAATCGGGCCGACTTACATGGATAAGTCCGACCGAATCGGCATTCGGGTACAGGATTTGATGGATGCTGATGCTTTCCGCGAACAGCTTGCTTGGACGATCGCTCAAAAGAACGAGATCCTCGAAAAACTCTATCATCTACCACCGCTCGATTCAGAGCAGGTAGCGACTGAGTATTTGGGTTATGCCGAACGGTTGCGCCCGCATATCGTCAATACCTCGGTCGAAATTTACGATGCGGTGCGCCGTCGTCGGAATATTTTATTTGAAGGTGCTCAGGGGACGCTGCTCGATCTCGATCATGGTACCTACCCTTATGTGACATCTTCCAATCCGATTGCGGGTGGAGCTTGTATCGGTACGGGCATCGGCCCGACGACGATCGATCGAGTGATTGGTGTCGCCAAAGCCTATACTACCCGCGTTGGCGAAGGCCCCTTCCCAACCGAGCTAAATGATGCCAGTGGCGATGTGTTGGGCGAACGGGGTGCGGAATTTGGCACCACGACTGGCCGCAAACGCCGCTGTGGCTGGTTCGATGGCGTGATCGGTCGATATGCCGTCCGGATCAATGGGATGGACTGTATGGCGATTACCAAGCTGGATGTCTTGGACGAGTTTGACGAAATTCAAGTCTGTATTGCTTACGAAATCAATGGTCAGCGCACGACCGACTTCCCCGATTCAGCTCGGGATTTCGCCAAATGTGTGCCCATCTACAAAACCCTCCCCGGTTGGCAGCAAAATACTGCCGACTGTCGATCTCTCGAAGATCTACCAAAAGCAGCACTAGACTATCTCAAGTTCTTGGCTGACTTGATGGAAGTCCCGATTTCGATCGTTTCCCTCGGCCCCAGCCGCGACCAAACCATCATCGTCGAAGATCCGATTCATGGCCCCAAACGGGGGCTATTATCGGCTGACGGAACTCCTGTCTAAGCTGACGAATCGAATCCATCCTTTAATTAATTTGAAATTTGGATTCGATTTTACTCACACACTTAACCAAATTACTACTACTAACAACTATGGAAATTTCCGTCGAATTAAAACAACGTGTTGCTGGGAGCAAACCTAACGCTCTCCGTCGTTCCGGTCAGATCCCGGTCAATCTCTACGGACATGATGGCGACAAGTCATTATTATTGACGCTCGATGCTAAAAGTGTGGAGAATTTAATCAAAAAAGCCAGAGTCAATAAAACTCCCGTCGAAGTCAGTATCCCCGAATTGTCCTGGAAAGGAACGACTGTGATCAAGGAAATCCAAACTCATCCTTGGAAAAACTTCCCTTATCATTTGAGTTTTCATGCCGTTAAAGCTTAAATTTTCGGCTTTAGGTATGAGGAAGAGTTAAAATCTCGATCTCTTAATCCTACAACAATGATTACATTCTGATAAAAGAAGCCGATCGATTCGATCGGCTTCTTTCTTTATGTCTGAAAATGCCAATATAATTTAGTTGGTATCGATCGAAGTTACTGTGAACCAGAATTTGATTTTTCGCTATTGGCAATTTGCCATCCTCAATATGTTGTTAGTTGGTTGTGGCGTCCCTGGTGCTGGCGAACATCAGCGAGATGTTGCGAATCTACCGCAGGTTTTTAGTGCGCTCCAAGCTCTGAAAGTCAAGGACTATCGCAATCAAGATTGGTGCAAGAACATCGCATATCAGAGAGGTGGTTTTTCTAGCAATCTCACCTCAACTACTTGTAATTTATTTGATGGTAAACCGATCGCGATGGACGAGCGGGCAAAACAAGATTTTCAGACAATCGCTACTGCAATGGCAACAACAGGAGTAGGTATTCATTACTTGTCTGCAAACTATGATTCAGCAGATCGTTTAGTCGGAGCTACTTTCAATCTATCGACAATTTGTCGATGTTCTTATGTCTATCGTCCCAGATACGAGCGACTACCAGAAAATATGCAGGGTGAAATGGAATATACGGCAATTAATCCAGACTGGTATTTTGTCTGGGAAGATTGGAATTAATATCTCGATCTATGTTTTATCGCTCCCATCCATTTACCAGCCGAGTTGTTGCCATTAGCTTCTGCTCTTTGCCATCTGGCTGTTGTTGCCATAATTCCCATCGGGTTGCGTACTGATGCTCCCAATCCCCTTCCTGAATCATAATTTCCGATCGATATGAAAATAGGGTCGTCCCCCGTTCGCTCCAGCCATCTGGTATTTTAGGCGATGGCGGTTTTGGATATTTCATCATCACGGGTCTATTTGTTTTGGTATTAAATACCTTAATCGATAATTGACCGGGATGTGTAAACAAGAACCAAGCCTCGATCTTATAAATTCCTGGTTGTGTCGGGATCACATCTGTTACCGAGAATGTGTTTTTTTTGGGTTCATTAATAGCGAGTAATAACTTATTCTGGGCTTTAATACTGACTGCAAATACAGCTTGAGCAGGTGAATAGCCATAGCCATTAGCCTCTTGTCTGAATCTAAAATTGCCGAAACTACGCGGACACCTCGCAAATTTTACAACCCGACCATTATTGCCCATGTCATGAGCTACAAACACGATTAGATCGTCGGTATCGTTACTCTCTATGCCCAATGATTTATACTCTTGCCACTCAAACCCCAATGCTCGATCGACCTGTGCTGGAGAAGTATAGGGGCTAAATACATACATTTTATCCCAGGCGAAATCAGTGATGTCGGCAATCTTGATTTCTGGTTGGCCTTGCTGAATTTTGGCATCAATTTTTTGGTTGATTAGTCGATCTGGTTGAGGTTGACAACTGCCAAGATTAACCAGCAGCAACAGCGCGATCGAATAAGGCCATCGATTCATCGGAGGTATGCTAATTCAGATTAATAATCGCAAAAGTTTATAGGTTCATAGCTACTTTAAATAGTCATTTATTTGGTATCTTCACTGGGCATAAACTTTGCAAATACTTCTGATTCTGTCAAATTTACTGTTTGATTGGCAAATTCATAGTAACTAGGTTTCCGATCGATAAAGATTTGCTCCTTGAACTCAAACTCCGTTCGATCCTGAAACAGACCTGCTGGCACAAAATATTCATTGGTCGGCAATAACCGATAGAAAATATGCGTGCCACATTCACCACAAAAAGCTCTTTCAGCCCATTCTGATGACTTGTATACCTTCAGTTGCTCAATCCCGTCAATCTGCACATCCGCGCCGCAAGCCAGACCCAATGCTGGCCCACCGCCCCACCGTCTACACATCCCGCAGTGACAGGCATCGACAGTCTTTTTGTCTGGTGTTTGGACACTTATAACACCACAAAGGCACCTACCATTCATTTCAGTTTCCTCGATTTTCAGCGATCTCTATCTAAATTTTTGCACATAATCCGCTCCAGATCTGTTAGGTACAATGTGACGATCGCTTAAAAAGTAGATTACGTGTATTTTTTCGATCGATCCTAAACAAGGAACCGCCTGAGACACAATTAAGTGTCTCAGGCGGGATGTGGTGTGAGGAGTGAACGGAAACATCAGTCTCCGTTGACCTTAATTGTAACAGTACCACCAGAAATCGGGGAGGCAGATCTGACTGAATATTGGCGAGATTTCGATCCTATTTATAGGTAAATATCGATCGCCGTCGCAACCTCGATCTTCCTCACCACAGCCTCGGCTCAGACCTACCAGTCTCAAACCTAATCTCATCGAGATCGGTTATTTACCCATCCCTAATTGTTGAGCTTTTTGGTAGACTTTGCCTTCGGTCAGCAGCGAGGGCGCGATGACGACTTCTACTTTTTGCATTTCCTTAATTGTTTTGGCACCGAGTGTCCCCATACTAGTTTGCAGTGCGCCCAAGAGGTTGTGAGTACCATCATCTAGTTTGGCGGGTCCTCGGAGAATCTGGTGGAGAGAGCCAGTCGTGCCGACTCTAATCCGCGTGCCTCTAGGCAATACTGGGCTAGGAGTGGCCATCCCCCAGTGAAAACCGCGTCCGGGAGCTTCCGCCGCCCGTGCGAATGGCGAACCAATCATCACGCCATCAGCTCCACAGGCGATACATTTACAGATATCACCACCAGTCACCAAGCCACCATCGGCGATGACGGGAATATACTTACCCGTCTGCTTGAAGAACTCATCTCGCGCTGCTGCACAGTCCGCCACGGCAGTTGCTTGCGGTACGCCGACACCCAAGACGCCACGGGAGGTACAAGCCGCTCCGGGGCCGATCCCGACCAGGACGGCAGCGGCACCTGCTTGCATCAGTTCGAGCGTAATATCGTAAGTAACGCAGTTGCCCAAAATTACTGGCATCGGCATTTCTTGACAGAATTTAGCCAGATTCAGCGGTTCGATCCCCTCTGGAGCTAAAAATTCTGTCGAGACGACAGTAGCTTGGATAAAGAATAAATCCGCACCGGCTTTAGCCACTGCCGCACCAAATCTCGCCGCACCCGCAGGGGTGGCACTCACAGCCGCAATCCCACCACCAGCTTTAATTTCCGCAATCCGGCGTTCGATCAATTCTGGTTTGATGGGTTCGGCATAGAGTTCCTGCATCAGCGTCACGAAACCATCATTTCCCACAGCCGCAATCCGATCGAGAATGGGATTTGGATCTTCATACCGAGTTTGAATCCCTTCCAAATTGAGTACGCCCAGCGCGCCGAGTTTTGATAACTCGATCGCCATCCGCACATCAACGACCCCATCCATTGCACTAGCAATAATCGGAATTTCGCGTTTGACACCACCAATCTGCCAGCTAGTATCTGCCAAACTGGGATCTAGCGTTTTGCCGCTAGGCACTAGGGCGATTTCATCAAAGCCGTATGCTCTCCGAGCTGTTTTCCCTTTCCCAATCTGAATATCCACGATCGCTCCGACCTTCTTCCAAAAAACGTCTTTAAGTAAGCCTAACAAATCGATCGCAACATTTGTTTACTTTTTTACAGATATTTTCAGTAATTTGCGGATCTCTAGGGATTCAGCCTTGAAGAGATGGTGTATCCTCACTGGTGTTACAGGAAATGAAAGTAGGGATCGATTGACTAACCTCACAGTCCTAAACTACGCCACTGGAATGCTTTATTGTCGATCGAGTGGATAAAGTCAGCTTTACCATCCATGTAACTCTGAATATTCGTGGGGTACTGCTGGGCGAGTGTTTGTTTGAGTTCGCTGTATTCCCGCGCGGCTTCAGGATGAGATCTCAG
>NZ_JANNDR010000509.1:0-2207 GCF_031378165.1 Chamaesiphon sp. OTE_75_metabat_556 | reverse complement strand
AACGGCGCACCAATTCGAGTGGTATTTATGATACATCCCAATTCACCGACGGGTAATGCGCTGACAGCAGCAGAGCTAGACTGGATGCAGAGTTTACCTTCAGATATTTTGGTAGTCATCGACGAAGCTTATTTTGAGTTCAGCCAGCACACCGTCGTTACCGAATTAGCCGAGCATCCAAATTGGATCGTGTTGCGGACATTTTCTAAAGCCTTTCGACTCGCCGCTCATCGGGTGGGTTATGCCGTCGGACATCCGCAGCTCATCGCGGCGTTAGAACAGGTCAGATTACCTTACAATTTACCGAGTATGTCCCTGGCTGCGGCTGAGTTAGTCTTACAACACCGTCAGTCGTTATTGGCAGTAATTCCCGAACTAATTAGCGAACGCGATCGCTTATTTCTCGCCCTAGCTAAACTCGATCGACTGAAAGTTTGGCGCAGCGACGCTAATTTTCTCTACGTGCAGTTGCTAGGAGTGAATGATGCCGAGCTAGCGATGGCCGAGTTAGTTGCTAAGTTAAAAATTCAAGGTACATCAATTCGGCATACTGGCGGCGGGTTGCGGATATCGATCGGGACTCCAGCCGAAAACGATCGGACTATCTCTAGAATCAGTCAGCTTTTTGTTTGATGTTGGCATGAGAACAAGAATGAGTAGGGGTAATTCATGAATTACCCCTACTCATTATAATCATTCTTGTTCTTGCTGCTCGTAGACCCGAAACCCTTCCTAAATCAATCCTAATTCGCGTTTGAGTAGGTTAATTGATTTGAGGCCGATGTAGCTTTCACTTTCGACGATTTGGGGAATGCGGATTAAGTCATCACCAGCGGCTTCGATCGCTTGATGGACGATACTTAGACTGGCTTTGTCGCTGATAATGGTATGAGCGCGGCGAATGGTGGCATTGAGCTTGTAATTATCTTTGGTTTGGCACGTCATCACCAATAAGTCGTCGCCGCGCATACTATGTACCATCATTTCCGCGACAGCGAGAATGCCACCGCTGAGGCTGACAATCCCCACGTAACTATTCTTGGGCAAAGTTTTGACTAGGGCTAATTCTTTTTCATAGTCTTGAAGATCGACTGGAATAACCCGGATCGAGCGAGGTGCGACTAGTTCGCTAGTTGCTAATTTTGCTTCCACACTACCGATATGGTAACGACTGGTAACAACTGTCGCTGCCCGCGATTGGACTAATTGCGCCTCCAATTTGTCCAATGTGACTAATTGTACGGGAATACCGAGGGATTGCTGTAATTCTTGGAGCATCAACTCGCCCGCACCCAAATCTGTTTTGGGCACGGTCACAAATACTCTGGCACTACACCGCCACCGCCAATCAATTTCGGTCAAAAATAATTCTCGTGCTTGACTGAGTGAGTAGCCCTGGGCGAGGAGCGTATTGAGACTTTGGGAGACGAGATCGATCGCTGACAGACTCGGATCGATATGGGAATCAGCAATTAGATGGTTGCTTTCGTGTCCCAACGATCGCACATAAATCCCCGAACCTGGGACGGATTCAACTAATCCCGTGCCCTCTAATTGACTGTATACCTTACCGATCGTGTTGCGGTGCAATCCGGTCTGCATTGCCAATTGGCGGGTACTGGGCAACCGATGCCCAGGCGAAAATTGGCGAGAAGCGATCGCAAACAACATTTGATCGTAGAGTTGTTTGGAGACGGGGATTTCGCTATCAGTCTGAATGTGGAATTGCATCGGTAGATCGGTTGACAGGATCGGGATATTGGAGGTTCCGTGAGCTGTTGAAGCATCGCAGTGTCAGCTAGAAATCGAGCGAGATTTTAGCTGACATTCTCAGAATACCCTTACTACAGTCTGAGATGAGGATCGGGCATTACATTCCCTAGAAACATCGCATCGTTAATTTCTAATGCCATACCGATCTCGGCAATTGCGCTCATCACTCAAATCTATTGCTGCTGTCTGCGCACCTCAAATAACATCAGTGCGGCAGAGGTGGCGACATTTAAGGACTCAACTGTCGCAGACATCGGAATCTTGACTTGCAGATCGGCCAAGGCTAACAAATTTTGGCTCAAACCCGCACCTTCGTTGCCTAGTAAGATCAGCGTTGGCGATCGCAAGTCCACGTCCCAATAACTAGTCTCGGTATGAGAAGTCGTCGAAACAATTTGGACGCCTTGCTGCTGGTAACTGGTAACTAATTCTTC
>NZ_JANNDR010000487.1:0-1538 GCF_031378165.1 Chamaesiphon sp. OTE_75_metabat_556 | reverse complement strand
GAAAGTTTCCGCCTAATAATAGTTAGACCTCAATGCTTTGAAACTCCGCTGCTAAATGCAATTTGCATAAAAAAGTATGATAGAGATTCTAAAAGGATTACAAAGTACGCCGCTTTGGATAGTTATCGGAGCAGTAGCTATCTACCTTTTTAGAAATTATTTTGAGAATCGGCTTAAAAGTTATTTTGCAAACTCCGAAAATCGATTTAAAAGCTATCTTGCAAATGCAGAAAAACTCGTGGCAAGTTCTCTATCTATTAAACAAGATCTTCGCAGTCAAGAGCAAAAAGAACTTGTAGAGTTTCGTATATGTGTTGAAAAATGGGAATACTTTCTTCAAGTTGGTATCAGTGACTTGATAATAAAGTCAGGATCTGATGATTTTAAGCCTGCTGATTTCCATAGCCTTGATATTGAGCTATTCGGGAATGTTCGTATTGCGGCTGTAAAAGCATCAATTTTACTTCGAGATCCTCAACTTGAGATTGAATTGCTCAGGACTATATCAACCATTCGCTCAATGTATTACCCTCTTCTCGAATCAACAGTACGCGATGTGCTTGAATTGCAAGGCCAGCTCTTACCGTTTCTAATAAGGATGAATCTTTTTGATGCCAGCGGATCGAAAGACTTAAGTGTCGCATTGAACCCAGATGAGGCAGAGATTGTCGTGAGTATTAGGAAGAAAATGTCAGATGTGCTGAACAGCTATATAGAGAATCTCGTTGCGGGGTATAAACCGATTGCTGAGCAGCTTTATGAACTCAAAGACAAAATTAATGTTCATATTTATCGTCCACTTACTAGCCATAATATTCACGAATCATAATGCTGCTTGGCAGGAATTTAGATTGAAGTATTTTGAGGCATATAATGCAGAACACTAAATTTCACTTGTCTAATAAGCGCGTGCACACGGAACGGAGGCATACGCTATCGGTTATGATGCAAAGTGCAGTGCCGTCCGGTGACGCGCCAGCCGTTATACCGACAAGAGATCGCCCCATTCTTCAAAAAAAGCTATAGTTGCCTCCAAAATAATTCCTCACAAGTTATTCATGTTTGAGCTTTACCATTGGGCATGAAGAAACCATCGATCGACTAGCTCGATCGAAAGGCCATGTCTAGGGAAAAAGGTACCGTGATGAATGTTATTTCATCAGGAGTCAACAGACAATGCAGAAATCTAATCTGCTTGGCAAAACCCATTGGAGCCAACGCTTAGTCATCCTGGGGATTATTTTATTCGCAGTCGCGATCGCCCTCTGGCAAATGGTGCCGCCCAATGTCATCCCAACAACAGCACCACTGACCGAATTTTCTGCCGATCGCGCCATGCCGCATTTAAAAGCGATCGCACAAGCACCACATCCGATCGGTTCTGCTGCTCATACTGCCGTGCGGGAGTATCTGATGGCTCAACTCCAAGCAATGGGACTGCAACCAGAAATTCAAACTAAAACAGTCGTGCAACCTGGCGATGGTGGCTTTGGAGTGGGTCGAGTTAACAACGTGCTGGTGCGAATTCCAGGAAAAGC
>NZ_JANNDR010000490.1:0-7735 GCF_031378165.1 Chamaesiphon sp. OTE_75_metabat_556 | reverse complement strand
TTTTTCCTCACCGAACGCTCCCTCTACACCCTCCTCGTCGATGAACGCCGCGAAAATCCTAACTTATACTATTGGCTGAATATCGTCCGCCTCCTCAGCGATAATAGCCCTGTCTTCATCATCAAAAACGAAAAACAAGACTGCGAGTGCCAATTTAACGAAAGACAAATCCGAGGCGAATTTGACAACCTCCAAAACTCCGTCCGTACCAACTTCGCCACCAATCGCGGACTTGAGGATGTCAAGAAAGCTATTGCCGCCCACATTACCGCTCTCCCCCACATCCCCATCCCCATTCCCAAAACCTGGGTGAGAATCCGCAACGTCTTAGAAAACTACTCCCAAGATCGAGACTATATCAGCGTCGAGGAATACTATAGCCTCTGCCAAACCAACGGACTCAAAGATCGCCTGGAAATGCTCAGGATCAGCAAATACCTCCATGACTTGGGGATTTGTTTGCACTTCCAAAAAGATCCCGTCCTCAAACATCACGTTATTCTCAACCCTAACTGGGCAACCAATGCCGTCTATCGCGTCACCAACAACGATACTGTCAAAGCCAACAACGGCTGTTTTACCCGCATAGATCTCGAAACCATTTGGGACGATGATGAATATGCTCAGATGCATGATGAATTGCTGCAACTGATGCAAAAATTTGGGATTTGTTACCCCATCCGCAACAGCACACATTCATACATCGCCCCCAGCCTCCTCTCTCTCTCCATCAGACTACACCTGGAACGAAGCCGAAAACCTAATTCTTCGATACGAATATGAATTTATGCCCAGAGGCATCATCACCCGCTTCATCGTCGAGATGCACAACCTAATTGAGAGCCTACCAGCCCCAGCCCCAGCCACCAGCCAACTCGTCTGGAAGGAAGGTGTCATCCTCACCGACAGCCGTGCCCGTGCGGAAGTAATCGAGTTCTACGAAAAAAAGGAAATCCGCATCCGCGTCGTCGGTTTCCAGAAAAAAGTCTTACTAGAGCGCATCCGCCACGAATTTCAGAAAATTCACGATTCTTACGAACGCTTAAAATATGAAGAGCTGATTCCCTGCAATTGTGCTATCTGCAAGGACACGCAAACACCTTACACATATACTCTCCAGAGCCTGCTCAAACGTCTAGAAAATGGGAAATTCACAGTTGAGTGTGATGAGAGCTATGAATCAATTAATGTGCGACGACTAATCGATGAGGTAATCGAATCAATGCGTGATGATAGCGGCTTAACTCCCTCACAACAAAAACGATTGGAGAAAGAACGAGATTCTCTTCAGTCAGCATTAGATTTAAGGACTGATAAATTAGATTTATTGCGAAAAGATTTGGCGATCGCGACAGATCCCAGCATCAAGTTTAAACTAGAAAAAGAGATCGCTGATGAAGAAGAGAAGATTCGAGAATTAACCGATCAATTAGAAGAAATAGAACAACAATTGAACAACAAATCTTCGTTTGGTAAGACTCGATCAATCCGAGCTAAAACCCGCACTCCAGCAGATTCGCCATCGGCATCGATCGTCAATCACAATTACAATATCAACAAAATCGAAAATAACATGACTGGCAATACTAATACATTCGGCGGTGACTATGTTAGGGGCAATAAAATCGAGGGTGATTACGTTGCTGGCGATAAAATTGGCACCCAGATTAATAATGCCCAAAACCTCGCCCGAGCAGTCGTAGAGATTCAAACATTATTAGACAATCTCGGCGAACTTTATAACCCTAATAGTGAAACCGGACAAGCCAAGATTGCTAAAGAAGCGATCGAATCGATCGACCAAAATCCCACACTCAAAGGGAGAATCATTAATGCGATTAAAGAAAGTAGCTATACGGCATTAGAGGAAGCAGTCGATCAACCCGCAGTGAAGATTTTGATGGCAGCTTTCAAAGGATTTACCGAAGGAAAATAACAGCTTTATTACCTCAGAAACCCGACTTCTTCGAGAAGTCGGGTTTCTGGCTAGATCGTGAATTTAGCTACTACGATCGATATCTGAATTTAGTTTCGTCGATCTCAAGTAATGTTTTATTTAGTCACAAATACAGCACCATAGGCGATCGAGCATCGGGTCGATCGTCCTGAATACTGTCGAATTGACAGAGATGACAATCGGTCAAAAGGAAGACTTAAATAGTTAAAATATATGCTTGGATCTAGGATGAGCCTCATTGACTGAGTTGAAATCTAGGGTTCTTAAATGCTAAATCAAGATCTAAATATCTTAGTACTCAATGCTGGATCGAGTAGTTTCAAATCTAGTTTGTATCGATTGACGCGGGAAAAGCTGTCTTTAGATCCCGTCACACCGTTATGGACGGGGGAGGTTGACTGGAACTCGGCGGGAACTGCGGTCTTCAAGGCAAAAACGGCGGACAATACAGCGCAAGAAGAGCGCGCGGGTACCGATCGGGCGGCAGATATTCACGATCTCTTGAGCTGGCTCTGGAGTGGTAAAACTCAAGTAATCGCCGACATCACTCAGATCGATATCGTCGGCAATCGGATCGTGCATGGTGGCGAACGCTATCGACAACCGACCCTAATTACGGCTGAAGTTAAAACCGAAATCGATCGATTGTCGATCTATGCACCACTCCATAATCCAGCTAATCTAACCGGAATTGCCGCGATCGAATCATTAGCTCCAAATCTACCCCAACTAGCCGTATTCGATACGGCTTTTTATCGGGATTTACCAGAAGTAGCGTATGTTTATCCCGTACCTTACCAGTGGTTGGAGCGAGGGATTCGGAAATATGGCTTTCATGGGATCAGCCATCAATATTGCACGCGGCGCGCTGCGAAGTTATTAGGGCGAAATCTGGATGAGTTACGCTTAATTAGTTGTCATCTCGGCAATGGTTGTTCGCTGGCGGCGATGAGTGTCGGACGCTGTATCGAGACGACGATGGGGTTTACGCCGCTGGATGGATTGATGATGGGGACGCGATGCGGCTCGATCGATCCGGGGATAATCCTGCATCTAGTTAGAGAGGGGGAATACACGATTGAAGAACTCGATCGAGTCTTGAATTTTGAGTCGGGTGTCTTGGGCGTTTCGGGCGTATCTAACGATCTACGGGAGATCGATCAAGCCATCGATGCTGGTAATATGAGAGCCAAATTAGCCCTGGAGATGTATATCGATCGCCTCGCGGCCAAAATCGCCTCGCTATTACCAGTTCTCGGTGGGTTAGACGCGCTGATTTTTACGGGTGGTGTTGGCGAACATCATCGGGGCATTCGGGCTGCTGTGGCCGCAAAATTAGCTTTTTTGGGCGTAGAAATCGATCCCGATTTGAATAATCGATCGATCCCGCCAGATGGCGATCTAGCGACAGATCGATCGACAGTCCGATTACTCGCCATTCATACTCAAGAAGAGTGGGAAATCGCCACAGCTTGCTGGCAATATCTCACCACAACAAATCGTCCCCTCAATTCTCATTAGGAAAATTATCGCGGCATGACACCAGCAATCCTTAATTATGCGATCGGGACATTAGCGGCATTATTTCCGATTGCTAACCCGATCGGTGCCGTACCGATATTTTATAGCTTGACCGCTACCGATAGTCGCCCAGAACGCCGCCAGCAGGCGCAACGCACGACGATCGCGGTGATTTTGATTCTGACAGTCTTTCTCGTGAGCGGACGCACGATTCTCCAATTTTTCGGCATCTCCCTCGATGTTTTACGCATCGCTGGCGGTTTATTAGTCGGCCACGCCGCCTGGGAACTGGTTGCCAGCAAACCCCGCTTAATGGATGCCGAGCAAAAAGCTGGTGTGGCAAAAGAGGACGTCTCGTTTACGCCGATGGCGACGCCACTAGTTGCTGGCCCCGGATCGATCGGTGTAATTATCGGTATATCGACGCGGATGACTGAATGGAGCGACTATCTGGGTTGCGCGATCGGGATCGGCTTATTTGGCGCACTACTATATATTTGTCTGATCTTGGGCGAGTCACTTTTATCCCTACTCGGTCGCAATGGCATGGGCGCACTCAATCGCATTCTGGGATTTTTTATTCTGGCGATCGCCGTCCAATTAATCGCCGATGGGGTGCTTTCACTATTTCAGACAGCAGCACCCAATTTATTTCGCTAATACCAATAAAAAAGTGGTAATTGTTAGCAATTACCACTTCGCAAAACTCACTTTTTTTGGAAATACTTAGATCTGCGCTCTATACCTATTGAATGGGTTGAACATCCACAACTTGACCGGTGGTATCTGGGGTAGAGCGATTGCTTTTAGCTTGCAGCTTGGATTTGGCAACTTGCGAAACTTCGGCAACTAACAGCGAAATAATTAATGTGTCATCAACTAACCCTGCAAACGGTAAGAAATCAGGAACCAAATCGATCGGGCTAACTAGATACGCGATGGATGCAGCTATCACCCACCAACGATATTTAGGATTTTGCAATAAACCACGATACCAGTTGTGTAGAGAGTTAATATTGAAGTTCATCGGTTGATTCCTGATTGGTTTTGGTCGATACATCTATCATCTCAAATTCCCAGGATTTGTACAGGTACGGTAAACCCATTGAGAATGGTGGTTGTTACTACTGACGATCGAGCCATGCATATCCATCGGTAGATCGTCGCCCATTTTAGAACTCAACAATCGTCACTCAATGGATTGGCTATGCTGCGTGACTGAACAAAAAATGCGTCATTTCCGCACAGATACCTTCTAATTCGATCCGACTGGATTCTGGCAAACCAAAGCCAACATAACTCAACACCTCTTCCCAAGCTTGTAGCTCTTCCATTGAGGTGACTTGGCGCAGTTTCTCCGCATAAAAGTTATGCCAAAATAGCGGCGCGATCTGGTCGTATTTTTTCCAACGTTTGCGCCAAGCACGGACATCGCGATGATTGGGCAAGGCGACACCGACAATCGGCGGTAGATCGGCATAGCTGACGAAAGTACTCATCTTTTTGCCGACGACATGCACCACATATCGCCAGCAATTAACTTTATAAATATCATCGGTCGATCGCTTGAGGTGCATCGCGATCGCCGATTTGGTCGCAAACCGACTCTGAGGATTGGTAACGACGGTGGCAGGTTTGGAGGAAGCTACTAACATGTGAGGACACCAAAAGGGCGAAGGAATTATTGGTGGTAATGCACGAATTTTGGGGCTTGAAGCTCGGTATTTAACTGAGAAACTGTCTCAATCGACGCCAACAACTGGCAGCCGGGGATAATAATTATTATAGTACGTTTTTACTAATAAAGCAACTGTGGAGTCCGATCGTAACCTAAATCTCGATCGAAATTCAAGACCCCAGATATGGCGTGGTAGATAGATTACAACGCTAATTGATCGACACTGAACTCGAAACTTAATCCTCGTCTCATCTCTGACTGAGGCAAGAAATCGATCGGAACTGGGCAAAATAGAGTAACACCATATTTAACCTCGAATCGAGATTGCCTTGTGCCGGAATGCCCGATCGCCATCTGTTCGATTCACCCAATTTCCCTATGAATACTCTTGTCTCTCCCACGCCCATTCAACGGCTGACTGCCAATATTGCCCAGCAAATCGTGGGGAAGGATCGACCGATTCAGTTAGTTTTGACCGCACTGCTGGCGGGGGGACACGTTTTGCTCGAAGATGTCCCTGGCGTTGGCAAAACCTTACTCGCCAAATCGCTAGCTAAATCGATCGAGGGTAAATTTCAACGGATTCAGTGTACACCCGATCTCCTGCCGTCAGATATTACGGGTACGAATATTTGGAATCCTGGCAGTCGCGAATTTGAGTTTATTCCGGGGCCAGTATTTACCAATATTCTGCTGGCAGATGAGATCAACCGCGCGACGCCGCGCACGCAGTCGGCTTTATTAGAAGTCATGGAAGAACGCCAGGTGACATTGGACGGTCACTCACGAGCCGTCGCAGCACCTTTCTTTGTCATCGCCACCCAAAATCCGATCGAGTCGCACGGGACATTTGTCCTACCAGAAGCCCAAATGGATCGATTTGCGATCTCATTAAGTTTGGGCTATCCCGAAGCCACCGAAGAACTGCAAATGCTTCAAGGATTGGCAACAGGTATGTCAGTCAATAATTTAGAACCGTGTATTTCACTGGCTCAACTCCAAGCGATCCAGCACGAGTGTCAGCAAGTTACAGTCGAGTTGTCGATTCAAGAATATATCGTCGCCTTGGTGCGGGCGACGCGGATCGATCGAGAAGTGAGTCTCGGCGTCAGTCCGCGCGGTGCCGTCGCCCTCTATCGCATGACTCAAGCTTGGGCGTGGCTGCAAGGTCGATCGTATGCAACCCCCGATGATGTCAAAGCTCTGGCTCTCTATGTCTTGGGACATCGCATTATGACCGTCGGCGGTCGGCGGGGTACCCAGATTGTCGAGCGGTTATTACAGGAAATTCCTATCGATACAACTGCAACCACGCTGCGATCTCGCTAGGATCGTGGATTAAACAACTTATGGCCTTGATTCTCAAGCTCAAGTAGGGGTAATTCATGAATTACCCCTACTTGAGCTTGAGCAATCCCACAGATAATGCCAATCCTGAATCTTATTTAACAGAACAGGCGGGAATTCCCCTTCCTCGCGGGAACGGAGCGACGCGCGACAGCAAGGCAACTGGGCGGGTTCCCCGACCAGCAGCGTAGTGGAGCAGGGAGGGGATGAAAGCCGAGCGAGTGAGTGATTCCACCCGTCTGCAATCCGACAATCTTCAGATCTCGGCAAGCAGACGGGTGGATGAGTGAGGGAGCAAATTCCTTGTTGATCATCGTCCAAATTTGCGTTATCATAAAAACAGTTCGTGATAAACAACGATGTATCAGTCTGTCAAAGCTCGAATCTATCCCTCCGATGCCCAATCCGAAAAGCTTTCTCAGTTTTTCGGCTGCGCTCGTTGGTGGTGGAATCGCGCTCTGAACGAGACTACTACTACCTATGCCCAGACAGGAAAAGGATTGTCTAGAGAAGGACTCAACGCACTGCTGCCAGCACTCAAGAAAGAGTTTGCTTGGCTGGGTGAATGTCATTCTCAAGTTTTGCAATCTGTAACCCTCAACCTCAGTAAATCTTTCATCAACTTCTTTGAGAAAAGAGCTAAGTTTCCTAACTTCAAATCGAAGCATGGAAAACAGTCGATTCAATATCCTCAAGGGACTAAATTTGTTGACAACCTGATCTATCTCCCTAAGTTGGGATGGGTCAAAATCAGCTTGCATCGTCCGCTTGATGGAGAAGTCAAGACTGTTACTATTTCCAAGAACCCTAGCGGTCAATATTTTGCTGCTATTCTCACAGAACAGGAAGGTGAGTATCCCGCTCCGAGTAGTGAAGGAAATGCAATTGGTATCGATCTGGGTATCACCGACTTTGCTATTGCTAGCACTGGCTCTAAGTATCCTAATCCTCGACATATCAAGAAGCATGAATCCAACCTCAAACGGAAACAGCGTAAATTATCCAGAAAAGTAAAAGGTTCTAACAGTCGGAATAAGGCTAGAAAACTGGTAGCAAGAATTCACCAACGGATCGGCAATTCAAGACAAGACTTTTTGCATAAACTCTCTCACAAACTGGTGAACGAAAACCAAGTCATCGTTGTGGAAGATCTAGCAGTCAAGAACATCACGCGCAATCATTGTTTGGCAAAAGCGGTCTTCGATTGTGGCTGGTCTAGTTTCGTCGGAATG
>NZ_JANNDR010000481.1:0-10880 GCF_031378165.1 Chamaesiphon sp. OTE_75_metabat_556 | reverse complement strand
CACTATACGATAGGAGCTTTGATAAGCTTGGAAAATCATAAGGAAACTATTCTGGTCGTTGATGATGAGGCTAGCATCCGTCGCATTTTAGAAACTCGCCTCTCCATGATTGGCTATGACGTAGTTACAGCGGCTGACGGGGAAGAAGCACTCGAAACTTTTCGCGAAACCTGCCCCGATCTGGTCGTGCTCGATGTGATGATGCCCAAGCTCGATGGCTATGGGGTTTGTCAGGAGCTACGCAAAGAGTCTGATGTCCCGATTATCATGCTGACGGCGTTGGGTGATGTCGCCGATCGGATCACTGGATTGGAATTGGGCGCGGATGACTATGTCGTCAAACCATTCTCTCCCAAAGAATTGGAAGCGCGAATTCGCTCGGTCTTGCGACGGGTGGATAAAAATGGACTCAACGGGATTCCTAGTTCTGGAGTGATCCAGATTGCCACGATCAAAATCGACACCAATAAGCGTCAAGTTTATAAATGCGATGAACGGATTCGGTTGACGGGGATGGAATTTAGCTTGCTCGAACTGCTCGTGAGTCGATCGGGTGAAGCCTTCTCGCGCTCGGAAATTCTCCAAGAAGTTTGGGGTTACACTCCTGAACGGCATGTTGATACTAGAGTTGTGGATGTCCACATTTCCAGACTTCGAGCCAAGTTGGAAGAAGATCCCAGCAATCCCGAATTGATTCTGACCGCCAGAGGGACAGGTTATTTGTTTCAACGGATTATCGAGCCTGATGAACTCTAGGCTTTAGGCTTTAGGGTGGGCGTTGCTCACCCTGATTTTAGTTTGTGTTAACACTGCCATTTTAGTCTATTTGAACTGGTAAAATCTACGGTTGGGAGTAGCGATCGAGATGACAGTAGATAATAATCGGATCGTGCGACTAGTGCCGATTGTGGCTGGGAGCATCGCGGGAACGCTCCTGATGTTGAATCGGGTGCTGACCCCAGAACTGACCAACTCACAGGCGCGATCGGATGCTGTCGGGGTAATTTTGACAGCAGTGTTAATCCTGACGGGATTGTTATGGCAACAAGTTCAACCCAGGCAGCCCGACAGTGTAAGTTTAGAGGGAACAGAAGGCTTTGAACTGTTGCCAACGTTACCAGATGCCCTCAAAATAGAATTGGCGTGGGCATCCCATCTATTACTCACCAATACCGTTACCCGATCGATCGTCGTTTATTACCAAGGGCAAGTATTGCTCCGCCGGGGAATTTTAGCGTCGCAGGCAACAGTGACACCTGGGGCGATCCTCGATCGAGTTTTAACCAAGCAAAAAGCGATTTATCTAGTCAATACCAAGATTTATCCCGGCAGAATTGAGTTTGATTACTTACCCGCAAATACTCAAGGCGTAATTTGTCAGCCAGTAGGTAATGGTGGCGTGATGATTTTGGGTGCAAATGCACCGCGCAGCTATACCAAACAAGACGAAGCTTGGATTGAAGGAATTGCGAACAAATTGGCAAACAGCTTAGAAGCAGCTTTGGCAATTCATGACCCGACCACAAATCTCACCGATCGATCGTGAGTAAGCTAGCCTTTTTGCGCTGACCAAAATTTTAGATAATTAAAATATTTTTAGGATAGATCGTAATTTTAGCAATTATTAAGTGCATAATGAAATTGACATCCAGCTAATTTGATTATGGCTAAAACTAAAGTAGAATCTGCTCCCAAAGGTCTTAAAAATCCTGAAACCAAGAAGGCTACCCCAGCCGTGAAAGCAGAAAAATCGGTAAAAGTAGCTGCAAAAGTCGAGGTATCAACTGAAGTCGTTGACACTGAAACCCCGCTCACAGGTAAGGCTTTACTCCAAAGAATCAAAGAACTGTCCCATCTGGCCAAGCGAGAAACTGCCAAACAATGCGGCTATGTAAAAACTTCCAAATCGGGCGGTGCTCGCACCGATTTGTCTGGGTTTTATGATGCGGTACTGTCAGCCAAGGGCGTCAAATTAGACGAGTCTAGTAGAGACAGTCGCGGCAAGGTTGCGACCTATAAAGCTACCGTGCATAAAAATGGTCAGCTACTAATTGGCTCGTCCTATACCAAAGGGATGGGTTTAAAGGAAGGTGATGTGTTTACGATCAAGCTCGGTTACAAGCACATTCATTTAATTCAAGACAATTAAGTCTGTTATTAATTGGCTCTGATTATACCAAAGGGTTGGGTTTGAAGGAAGGTGATGTCTTGATGATCGATCTCGGTTACAAGCACATCCATTTAATTCAAGATAATTAAGTCGGTTGCGAGTCGATCGGTAATGGCAAAATTAGCTAGCAGTTGTTTGATTGCTAACTGACACCAAACCCGATCTGTGCGAGCTGCGGGTGGGGTTGTGCCCCAGCTCTACCCAACTTTTGAGACTTAGCTCTGCTTGAATTTAAATAGTAAAAACTGGGTGATTTGACGACTGTTGAAATTATTATCGCTAACTAACAGCAGCGTTTGACTCCCATCCGGCAGCCGCCGACCTAAAGCCATCCCTTCAAGATTGTCGATATAGATATCTAATTTCTTGAGATCGAAAGCGAGTTCTTTTTTGATGGGTTGAATGGTCGTGTTACCTTTGAATCTGGCAATTTTGCTAGTATCGGTAGCTCCAGCCATCGTCGCCTGGAATATTTTGACACGGAAGCCAGTCAAGCCAAAGGAGCGTTCGAGAGTCAGAAAATGGCCGCTAGTATCGATCGCTTGGATTTCGGATAAGCCATGCTCGATCGCACCTAAAGGGGGAGAATCTAGCTGATAGAGATGTTCGCTAATAATTTCGGGTCGGTTGCTCAATAAGTAATGCAACCAGCGATTTTTGGCACCAGGAATCTTCCCATTTTCACCGACTTTGGTGACTTCTTTATCTTGGCTTAAGGCTGATTCTGTCGCAGCAAAGAGACGTAATGGTTCGCCACTAGCGGGAAGCGTTCCGGTAGGGCTGAGGGTAATCCCTTCAAACGCAAGATTATTTTGAAAGCCGCGTTTGCCTTCAGTATCAGGCAGATAACGAGTCGGAATTGGCAAGCTTTGTTTGACTTTGCCAGTTTTGAGATCGAATTCGTTCAGAAATGGGAGAATATTTTTGGTGCGATCGCCTTCACTAGAAATATAAACAGATGATTCAGCGGTAATCGCAATCGCTTCGGTATCGGTTTCCTTTGGGGGATAGCGTTGCCCATCGGCATTTTTGAGCACCGTCACGTCGGTGACATCGACTTTATTGAATTTGACCTGTTGGGGATTTTTGGTGTCGAGATCGAGCTTGAGTGTGTAAAATCTCGCTGGCGATTGGTCGCCCCGATCGTCAGAAATCACATAAAAGCGATCGCGTTGGCGATCGTAAGTCAGTCCTGACAAGCCACCGACTAAGGTTTCTTTAACCCGCAAATAGTTGGGAATTTTATATTCGCCAATATACTCGATCGATACTTTGTTGAAAATCCGACTGCTAGCCTCGCTGGGCAAATCGGGACTACAGGAAGTCAAGAAAATTGCTATCCCCACCAAACATAATAACGCCCCCAGTGAGACAGTCCCAGCTAAAATCCAGCTACCAAACTTTTTGCGTTGAGAATTAGGATCGCGCTCTAGATTCATATCGATTTTGGGTGATAATACATAATTAAAGAGTGTCTTAATTGTTGGCATCGCACACAACGATGCGCGGTTTTAGACTCTCATTCTCCATAACTCTAAAGATCGATCCGGCAATCGGATCGGGATCTCGCGATCGATTCTCAACTATCAAATAATTTTATTATGCCTGCATCTCTTCTCTCCGTTCCTAATCATATCAAATTCGATGAAGCGATCGAACTGACCCAATCATTCTTGAGTCAGCTCAAAACTAATGAGCTGACATCTCTTCAAATTCAGGATTTTGTCGCGGCGTTAGTCCAGACAGCCAATGGTGCCAGAGGCTTTTTTGTGACTTATCTGACTTCCCCAGATCCGATTTGTGACGAGCCGCGATCAGAGATTGTTGCCGCTCTACACGCACATCCAGAGATCGCTGCCGATTTACTCGTCAAAAATATCGCGATGTCCACCGCGCAACAACTATATCATCAGCGGCGCAATGACTCTGAGATGGTGACATCTTCAGCTACCGTAGCCATGCGAACGACTAAGATCGTCCAACAATTAAATCTGCCACAGATTCAAACGCTATGTCGGGAATTAGTCGATACTATTCACACTGGGACTGGTTCTTACAATGACTTTTTGACTCGGTGGGGATACGATGAGGAGCAAAAAAACTCGATCGCGCAAACAGTCGCACCGTTAATTGGCTAGCAGTATTTCAAATTTCGATCGCAACACTCAAGATCGAAAAAAGAGGTCGGGTACCCGACCTCTTTTTTTGAGTGATGCTACTAATACTTAAAGTAAGCCAGTGTTAGCACCCTGTTTACCAGTGGCTAATTGGACTTTAATGATTTTACCGCCCATTTTCATGATTCGTTGTTGTTCGCGAAACCAACTATCGTAGGGAACTAATTTAGTAAAATAAGTATTTTGTAATTCGCGCTGAGTTCTGATGCGAGTTTGGCTGGGAACGCAGGCGGTGACTTTGAACATCCGCATGTCGATGGTTCTCCTATTATTATATTTTGGATAAACTATACTAATTTTCGCACTTTTCGGTCGCTGATGCTGTATTCAGTGTGGATAGATCGGGCGTCGATCGCAATACTTTACTAATGTAATGAGATCGTGCAAGCTCTAAATGGCTAAATACATCAAAGTCTGGGAGTCAGCTGTTAATGCTAGACCGTCAAAACTTACCGTAGTTAGACTAGATAAGCTGTTGAAGAGCTAATACTCACAGCGGACTTCCCAGACTCGATCTTACGATCTACTCAGTGACAAGTTAGTTAACTTAACTGACTAGCTCAAGCCAGAACAGATGTAGTCTAAGTAAACACCCATTTCTTTACCAGCATCAGCACCAACTAAACTAGCGGTAACTTCTTTGATGGCTTGGATTGCTTGAACAGTAGCAGCAACAGGTACTCCTAATGAGTTGTAAGTTTCTTTCAAACCGTTGAGTACGCGCTCATCCAAGATGGAAGGGTCGCCAGCTAGCATTGCGTAGGTAGCATAACGGAGGTAGTAGTCTAAGTCGCGGATGCAAGCAGCATAACGACGAGTGGTGTACATGTTACCACCTGGACGAGTGATATCCGAGTACAACAAGGATTTAGCTACAGCTTCTTTAACGATGGTGGCTGCGTTAGCACTGATCGTACCAGCCGCACGAACGCGAAGTTCGCCAGTACCGAAGTAAGCTTTGAGCTTGTCTAACGAGGAAGAGTCAAGGTACTTACCTTGAACGTCGGATGAATTGATAACAGAAGTAATTGCGTCTTGCATGTTCCTAAATTCCTTATCTAGTCTCTTGTTGCTTATGTTGCGAAATTATAATCGTAAGTCGTCAATTAACTAGTTCGGAACTAGCTCATTGCACCGATTAGATAGTCGAAGTAAGCACCAGCTTCAGCAGCGTCTTCACCAGACATCATTGAAGCAGCAGCATCTTTCATCGCACGGACGCCACCAGCGACAGCGTCGATAGGAGTGCCTAAAGATCTGTACATTTCACGCACGCCAACTACACCAATTTCTTCGATCGGAGTAACATCACCAGCAACTACACCGTAAGTGATCAACCGGAGGTAGTAGTCGAGGTCGCGCAAGCAAGTTGCAGTCATTTCTTCGCCGTAAGCGTTTCCACCTGGGGAAACAACATCAGGACGTTGTTGGAACAATTTGTCGCCAGCACCTTTGACTAGACGCTCGCGCGAGTCAGTTAAGGTTTGAGCGATGCGGAGACGACGTTCGCCAGAAGTGACGAAGTTCTTGATCCGATCTAATTCGCCTGGGCTCAGGTAGCGAGCTTCAGCATCTGCATTGACGATCGCTTTGGTGACGATACTCATCGTGGGTGTACTCCAAAAAAGTTTGTGACCAGACTGATATTAATTGCCTCAGAGCCATAGGGACTGAGGTAGATTGCGTTCGCTTATATTACCGATAAGCTAATCACGATCTCTGATACCTTCCGCAAACATTTTCCGGCATTATCACTAGTTTCTGAGCGAACTCGTAATAGTTTGTAACGATCGGGCGGGTGTTGGCGAGTCACAGATCGCCGACTTCTGCGAGAAGTCGGCGATCTCGTAGTAATGCTTTAATTCGAGCTTAAACTAGCAATGTTAGACACTTGAGGTTTTGCCAGTCGCTCAACTCAACCTATTCGTGGTGGATCCTAAAGCCTGGAGAGTGGCTTTTTGTGAGTTAGTTAATCCTGTTATTTTATCGATCTGCATTCCTTCGTAAGGGCGGCGGGGTTTCCAAGTGGCGAGACATTTGGCGGCTGCTAGATCCCAAACTTTAATAGTTTCATCCAAACTACCAGTAAAAGCGAGAGATTTGGGCGATTGCCCTTCTGGCAATCGAATATTCCCGACATCTAGAGTATAGATTAAACCACGATGACCTGTGAGGGTTTCGAGACATTTTCCACTTTTAATATCCCATATTTTGACAGTTCGATCGACTCCAACACTAACGATCGATCGACATTCAGTGCTAAACTTTGCTCTCAGAATTGGCTCTTGATGGCCGACAAAGGTTTGTAAACATTCACCTGTTGCTACTGACCAAAGTTTGATAGTTCGATCGTAACTCGAACTGACTAACCACTGACCATCGGCACTAAATGTAACCGACCAGACACTATTTTTATGCTCGCTGATATTTCTAACACATTCACCCGATCGCGTGTTCCAGAGTTTAATCTTACCTGCAAATTCACAACTTGCTAACAGTTTGCCGTCGGGACTAAAATCGACACAAACTACTGGGCTTTGATGTTCTGAGAGCGTTCTCAAACACTCTCCAGTATCAATATTCCAGATCTTCACCGTTTGGTCGTAGCTACTACTTGCTAATGTCCGACCATCTGGACTAAACAGCACCCACCAGACCCAGCTATGATGTCCTCGTAATGTTTGTAGACAATTGCCCGATCGCCAATCCCATAATTTGATAGTATAGTCAGCACTACCGCTAGCCAATAATCGATCGTCTGGACTGAAGTTTACCGACCAAACGCGATTGGTATGTTCGCGCAAAGTTTGGGTTATTTTACCACTATTGACATCCCAAACTCTAATCGTATTATCTTCATTCCCACTAGCTAATCGATCGCCATAATGATTTAAATTAACGGATAAAATTGCATTAGTGTGTCCGACGATTGTATTGAGACAACGTCCCCGTTTGAGATCCCAGATTTTAGTATGGTTGTCATCGCCACCAGTAGCGATTTGGCGACCATTGGGATGAACAGCAATAGTCCAGATTCGGTTGCGATGTCCGAGTAGAGTTTTTAGACATCTACCACTATGAACATCCCAAAGTTTAATCGTTTTATCGAAACTACAGCTAACTAATTGTTGACCGTCTGGACTAAATGCGATCGCGCTGATGGGTTGTTGGTGTCCGGTTAATGTGTGGGTACAAATCCCCAACTTCAAATCCCCAACTCCTTGGAGAAGTTGGGGATTTTGCTTGGCGACATCCCAAATTTTAATCGATCGATCGTAGCTACCACTCGCAATCGATCTACCATCAGGGCTAAAGGCGACAAACCGCACCCAAGCGGTATGAGCTTGCCAATCAACCAAACATAAACCCGTAGCGAGATCCCACAGTCGCATCGTCAGATCTTCACCACCACTAACTAGCGTGTTACCATCGGGGCTAAAGGCGATCGACCAGACTCGACCCTGATGTCCTGATAAAGTCTGGATTTCGGGACGGGAATTATTTGGAAACGTCCGCCAGAGACGAATCGTACCATCTTGTGACGAACTGGCAATAATTTGTCCGTCAGGACTAAACATGACCGCCTTAACTGAAAAAGTGTGTCCGGTATATGTCCGCAAACATTCACCCGTGGCGACATTCCACAATTTCACCTGATGGTCGTCGCTAGCACTGGCGAGATATTGCCCGTCGGGACTAAAATCGATCGCCCAAGTCCAGTGTTGATGCCCTTGACAATTAACGTATTTTGTGAATGTCAGAGCACCCCAAATCTGAATATCGCCTTTGGTATCGCTAGTGGCTAAATATTTGCCATCGGGACTAAAAGCAATCCCCACTACACCGCCAAAGGTTTCGGCAAAAGCGGTTTGACTGATGTGGCTGCTCGTAAAATCGACATCGTGTAGGGTGGCATTCCGCAGGTATGCCTGACGAATCGCTAGGTGCGAAAAATTAAAACCTTGGAGATCGGTTTTCAGGTGACAAAATAAATTGAGCAGATTTCCCGCCGCATAACCAGCAATCTTGTCGGTTTGCTGGCGTAGGCTAGTCAAGATCTTGTTAAGGTGCCGTTCGAGATGAAATTGAGTCGGAAAGTGCGCCAACAATCGATCGATTAAAGGCTGTAAAATTAGTTGAATTTGGGCATCCCGCAGGTAATCTTTAGTGTGCGCTTCGATGAGAGCATGGGTGCTAAATAGCTCCAATTCTCCCATAATAATTTCTCGCTCGATCTGTTGAATAAACCGTTGGGTGACATACTCCATAATCACGGGTTGTTGTGTCAAGCCCCGCTCGGTAGTTTCGATCGAGGATCGATCGTGTAGTGCTTCGAGAGCTGCTAATAAAATCGGTAGCGTTGTCGCTGGCAAAAATTCTGCTTGCAATCGCGCCGGAGTCACACCTTCGCGATTAATTGCCAACCAGTACATCACCTGCTGTTGCAGCGGTGAAAACCTGTCGAACTGTTGCCCCAACAAATCCTGAAGACTGCTAAATACTCCCGTACCTGCGGCTAAAAATGCCTGAATATCACCACCAAAGAGGTTTTGAACTGTTGTCGCGACTAGCTTGAGCGCGAGGGGATTACCAAAAACATACTCGATCAGATGTTCTCGATCGAGGGTTGGCGATGCCAAGCCTTTGTCGATTAAAATATGGTGGGCATCAACAGCCGTGAGTCCAGAGAGTTGCAGCGATCTGACCGGCAAATGTGTACCTTCCCGCACAGTCACACCATGAGGTTTTTCCCTACTAGTGATTACCAGACAACTCTGATGGCTTTCGTCACTGACCCGCTGAAAAATCTCCCCATAGCCTTCATAACCCGCCAAGTAGCAGCCATGGCGATCGCCAGATTGCAAAATTGACTCGACATTATCAAACACTAACAGACAGCGTTTTTGGCGCAATTGCTGCATTAAAAGATCGATCGAACTCTCCTGTACCTCAGCACCAACCAAAATCGGTAAAATTTCATCCAGCAAATCATTCGGTGAGATCGCCTGTCGCAAACTCCGCCAGATCGCATATTCAAACTGAGACTCTAACTGTCGCGCCAGTTTCACCGAAAGAGCCGTCTTCCCAATCCCACCCCATCCAAATATCCCCACCACCCGACAACGACTATCCAAGATCCAATCGTGCAGTGTTTGTAAATTAGTTTCTCTACCGTAGAAGTGGGAAACATCGATCGCATCACCCCAATTGGTAATCGTTAAAGATGTTTGGTAACGCTGAAGGATCGAGCAGAGATTACTTTTAGAAACTTTTTGGCCGACGATTGTCGAGAGCAATTGCCACAAATGCGATGCCGCCTGTTTGATATATTCCGGCTCATAACCCAGTTCTCTCCCGATCTGCTGATAAGAATTACCTTTCCAGACTGCCGACACGATCGCTGCTTGGATCGTTTTGAGCGATCCGCGTTGATGCTGTTCCAGCAATCGATCGATAATTCTGAGAGCTTCTTGTCCGGTCATTTACCTGCGATCGCTCTGCGAAGTTGGTATTGAGATAGAAGCAGTATATCTCGATCGACCGATGTAGCATATAAGCTGCATCGCAGATAATTTACATTATTTAATATTCTCAGAAGATAATTACTTACTTTTTGTTACTTTTTCATACTGACAAATTGATCGGGTTCGAGTAGACTTCAGAAACAAATTTATTTTCAAAACTTGAAGTGTTTTTCATGAAAAAATCATGCTTGGTGTTAGCTATTGTTACTAAATCTTTAATTGTATCTTCATTCAGTATTTTTACTGTTGCAGGATTATCTCAGCAAGCACAGGCATACAATCTTGAAGCTTGTGCTAAAGATCCGATGATAAGAAAGCCTGAAAAGATAGATCTACTTCATCCTGTCGATCAGAAGATCATAAATTGTATTCCCAAATTAGATTCAATTGCCAGTCAATGGCAATCAAAATCAAATAGTATGCTATCTACTATCAATCAAGTAAGGATAGGTAATGATGGTGAGAACAATATTGAGAAGCTCGAATATGACGTAATTAGCAATACCATTTCTTTTGTTTTAAGGGTTAAGGCTAAACATACTTGGAAAGTAACAATTCCTGAAGTAAAAGAACGTGTTCCAATTCCTCAATTTAAGACAAGACAAGAATGTTCTATCCCCTTGATGGGTCAAACTGGATGCAAAAAAAAGGTGTTTGGTGAATGTTTATTGCCTACATTTGGTCAGGTTGGCTGTAAAAAATGGGTGGGAGTTAAAGTTCCAGATGGAGTTAAAATGGAGATGCGGATAATATCTCCAGAAAAAACTATAACAGAATCTGCTTCTACTACCTGTAAGTATGATTACACCTTCAATCTTTCTACAACAGAACAAAAGCCGATATTCAACTGTGGTCAAGGAAGCCTTGGTAATCTTAAATTAGATGCAAGCGCAATTACCTCTATCCTAAATGGGCAGATGCCCACATTAGGTAGCTTGATAGGTAGCGTAGATTTAACACCCCCAGGATTTAAAGATGCTAATCGCGATGAGTATGATAGTGTTAAAC
>NZ_JANNDR010000472.1:0-6626 GCF_031378165.1 Chamaesiphon sp. OTE_75_metabat_556 | reverse complement strand
CAAACTGACAGCAACCAGTAAAATTGAGCCTCCCAAAAATAGTAATGGATCGATAATGGTCAAAATTAGTCGATCGGCAAAAGTCGATCGGTGATGAGTGAAAAAAGGTTATTCATCGCGCTCGCGAGCAGATTGAGGGCGGTTCGCTGCGTCCAGTTCGCGCAGCGATTGACTGGCGGTCACACCAGCCGCAATTGAGGCTGCTAAACGATCTAGTGTCTCCTGCCAGCGATTGCCAGCCGCCGCCGAGAGCTTGTCAGCTTGCAGTTGGACGCTACTAGAGATATCTTCGGCCATTTGCGGGACGGCCGTTAGCGTTTTGCCCAAAATTTTGCGCGTATCTCGTCCTGTCCGGGGAGCCATCAGGATGCCAGTAATGGTACCAATTGCGGCACCGATCGCGATGCCGCCGATAAATGTGCTGGGGTGTTTATCTGCCATAGAGCGATACTACTTAGCCGAATATGTATTAGTTTAGACCAATCTTGGATCGCTGCCATTGTCCGCGATCGGATTGGGGATAGTTGTTGGTGCAGTCTACCGTCAGGTAATCGCCATCGGTTTGGAGTGTCGTCCCCTCCCAAATTGCGCTCCAATCGGGCATAAATCCATTTAACGACAAAATACCCAGCGATTGCCCCGATCCAGTGCTAGCGAGACACACTGACTTACTCTGAATAAATGGCTCGTTAGGGCTTATCCTGAGAATCGAGCGTTGGTTTGTCGGGAGTATTGACGATCGCCCGCAGTCGCAGCCAGACAGTCATTACTAATAATAGAGCGATCCCGATCGCCGTCACGACAATCGCCATCTGCCTGATCCCCTGCATCCGCATCGCAATCATGCCTCCAGCAAGTGTCACTCCCCACAAAATCACCGCCGAATGTCGTTGGGAAAACCCTTGTTGTAACAACCGATGGTGTAGATGATCTTTCCCTGGCGTACTCAGCGGATTTTGGCCAGCGAGCAGTCGCTTGATAATTACTTGGCTGGTATCGACAACTGGGACGAGAAATAACAGCACCGTCGGAATCAATGAAGTCACAGTCGTCACTTTGGCTCCACCCAAAATACTCGTAGCGGCCAAGACATAGCCCAAGAAGTAAGATCCCGCATCACCCATAAAAATCCGCGAGGGATGATAATTGTGACGCAAAAACCCCAATGCGGCTCCGCCGACTCCTGCTGAAATCAACGTCGCCGCAGCTCGGACTTCAAATTGAGCAGATGCTGCCAGCAGACTCATGGCCGTAATAAAACTCACGCCGCCAGCTAAACCATCGATCCCATCCATCAAGTTCACAGCATTGGTAATGCCCACGATCCATAACACCGTGGCGACAATCGATAAAATTCCATCGATCGGTGCCCCAAAATAAACGATATGAATTTGGATGCCGCAGACTACTAATAATAGTGCGGTCAAAACCTGAACGAGCAGTCTAAATAGTGCTGGCAAACCACCAAATTGATCGTCGATAAATCCGACCAGAACTAGTACTGAGCCACCGAGTAAGATGGCCAAGATCGCGACTTGGACTTTGGCGATCACGATCGGCGCGAGACAGCCAGCTAAAATAATTGCTGCAATTACTCCTGCGTAAATTGCCAATCCACCCGCATTGGGGCGCGGCTCTTGATGCAATCTGCGGGCGTTAGGTTCGTCTGCCCATCCAACTTTGAGCGCAAAAGTTCGGACTTTGGGAATAAATAGATAGGTGACGATCCAGGCAAACATAAAAGTCAGCACTACGGAAAGCCAGCCGCGCCCTTGCGGATCGGCCACACCAATTGAATTCATAAAATTCTCAAAAGTCATGCAGGTCCCTGTTTAGATCGATCTTGGCTGTGATGGTGATGCAGATGAATGACTGGGTTGTGGCTATTGTCTACCTCTGTCGGCGCACAAGTCAAACATACTCCAAAAAATTCGAGCGTATGGTAGTAAATTTTAAACTGATGGAGCGATTCTAGTCTGTGTTCTAATTCTTCGACCGGACACTCATCGATCGGAATTGACTGCCCGCAATGCAAGCAGGTCAGATGATGTCTGTCTGCTTGGACACAACTATACAATGATTCGCCCGTTGATAATGTCCGACCTTGAACGACTCCTTCTAATTTTAGACTCTCTAGGGAGCGGTAGATAGTAGCTAGCCCGACTGACTGATCGCGAGTGCGTAACTCAATATAAATATCTTGAGCCGAAATTGCGCGATCGCATTGTTTCAGGAATTGTAAAATACGTTCTTGGCTGCGAGTTCGATCGGCTTTCATGGTGGGGAGCGGGGAGTGGGGAGTTGGGAGCCTTTGTTTTAAAAAACAGATTTGCTACTTCAGGGAGATCTCTAAAATGCCCAATGATCGATTGAGGAATAATAATTTCAATATTTAGATTGCGATCGAAATGTTAGCCAAGTTTGGTACTAGTTTACAATTGGGGATGGTAAATTTAAGTTGACACGTTGGCGTTGGCGTTGGCTAAGCCTGCCGGAGGCACAGACTCTGCCTTAGCAGAAGCCTACCAAAGGTAATCGCTGCATATCTAAATTATCGCAAAGTTGAGGGATTCCGTTGAACCAAAAATATCACGCTCGCATTTATGTTACGCTTCGTCCCTCCGTCCTCGATCCCGCAGGTACCGCCGTCCAATCTGGTTTAGCACATCTGGGCTACACTGATGTCGAGAGCGTCCGCATCGGCAAATACATCGAAGTCAATCTCAGTGCTGCCGACGAAACCGCCGCACACAAGCAACTCGATCTAATGTGCGACCAACTTTTGGCTAATCCGGTGATTGAGAATTATCGAATTGAATTAGTGGATAGGGAATAGTGAATAGTGGATAGAAAAGTCATCCCAAGTCCCCCCGTCCCGCGTCCACTAGTCCCCAGTCCCCACACTCCCTCCAAACTTAATTGTGAAATTCGGCATAATTGTCTTCCCTGGTTCCAACTGCGATCGCGATGTGGTGTATGTCACCCGCGATCTGCTCGGACAACCGACACGTACGATCTGGCATGAAGAAACCGACTTACACGATGTCGATGTCGTTGTGATTCCGGGTGGATTCAGTTATGGCGATTATCTCCGCTGTGGCGCGATCGCCAAATTTTCGCCGATTATGAAACAAGTCGTCGCCCATGCTCAGCAGGGTAAATATGTGTTAGGTATTTGTAATGGCTTTCAGGTGCTCACCGAGGCGGGATTGCTACCTGGGGCACTAGTCCGCAATCGCGATCTGCACTTTATCTGCGACAGGGTACCGCTGCAAGTCGAAAGTACCGATTCAGTCTGGACTCAAGGCTATACTACCACCAGCCAGATCGAACTCCCGATCGCCCATGGTGAAGGCTGCTACCACGCCGATCCCGATACTCTCGATCGATTAGAGTCCAACGGCCAAGTCTTATTCCGCTACGCTGGTAACAATCCCAATGGTTCACTCAATAATATTGCGGGCATCTGCAACGAAACCAAAAATGTCGTCGGGATGATGCCCCACCCAGAACGCGCCGCCGATCCCCTCCTCGGCAAAGCCGACGGCATTCATTTATTTAAAAGTCTGATTTAATCGATCGAGTAGAAAAATAGACCTGTCGATTGAATGGCGATCCGCTGAAATGTAAACGGTGGACATTGTCCACCCTATTTCTATTCACCATTCACGATCCACTATCCACCCTATTCCCTACCCTCTACCCTCTATGCCCTAGAAATGAACACTGGCAAACAAGGAGAAGAAGTTGTCGCCCAGTGGCTGACTAGTCGGGGTGGCAAGATTCTGCATCATCGCTGGCGATGGAAAAGAGGCGAAATCGACCTGATCGCGATCGAATCCGATACCCTACTATTTATCGAAGTCAAAACTCGCAATCGATCGAATTGGGATGCCGATGGACTCCTAGCAATTACCCCCCAGAAACAAGCCACGATCGTCCGCTCTGCCGAGCTATTTCTACTCAAACATTCCCACCTCGCTGAATATCCCTGTCGCTTTGATGTCGCGATCGTTCGCCATCAGCCAATTAACCGCGAGATCGTCGGTACGCCTTTACATATTGTGGCCGATCTCAATAGTGGCGAGCATCTGTTATTACTCGACTATCTTGCTAATGCTTTTGACGGCACCTAGCTTGAAGTTTTGTGATGCTCGATTACCTTTGGTAGGTTACGCCAACGACGATTGTTGGCAATTGCCGATCGAGATGTTATGCCAATATCGATCTCGAACAATCCCTGAAATCTCTCCAAAGAGATAATAGACACCCTAAACCAGATGAGTTTGGAGGCAAACTAGTTGGGGATCGCAATTTTTTAATAATTGGAAAATTTGATCGAAGAAATTGTATCGATCGATACCAGAAAAAGCGATTGAAAATATGCTGACATCAAGAATAAATACGTTATGATATTTCAGTAGATTTACAGTTGCGGGTAGAGTGCCACCTAAGACATGATGCCAGTAGTACGTGAATCTCTAGGTACCAAACGTGTTGGTAAATTGAGGCTGATGACCGAATACTGCAAAGTTCAACCTTTCTTTCCGGAAATTGCTTACGAGTGTGTGTAGTTTGTCTTTAGACGAACATTTCACTCAGGAGCGACGTCATAAATAGTTATCTCCAAAGGTACCATTAATACATCACATATTATGGGTTCTAATCTATCAAAGCTGGCTCGTTTGCTAGCAACTAGAATAATGTCTCAGGAAACCATCAATTCCCTACACTTACCGAAATTCGATCCACTCAAGCCGCTGCGTAATTGGTTGGACAATCTCAAAATTTCTAACCCCCGATTGGCTCACAATCTGTGTAAACTGATCCCTTCTCAATGCCCCTTTGAACGCGATCTCAATTTATTCGGACGCAAGCTCATCCACATCCCGCCGATGTGCAAACTCAACCCCCTCTATGAGGAAGTTGTCATGCTCCGGTTCAAGGCGATGTGTTATCTGGCTGACGAATGCGGCGAAGACATCAGCGAATATTGCTAATTCGGGGATCGGGGATATCGATCGTGCTTGACGTAGAATAGAAAGTCCAGCCTAGATCGATCGCCATATGTCCAAGCAACAGTCGTCACCACAGCCAGAACCACATTCGACATTAGCCGAAATTCGGGCGACGCGCCTGGTGAAAGCGGACAAACTCCGCGAATTAGGGATGAATCCCTACGCCTACAACTGGGTATCAACCCATCAAGCCGCTGCTTTACAGCTAGAGTACGCAGATTTAGCCAGTGGTGAGGAAGTAGATATCCCAGTCGCGATCGCCGGACGCATTATCGCCCGCCGAGTGATGGGTAAGTTAGCTTTTTTCAGCATTCAAGATGAAACGGGCACGATTCAACTTTATCTCAACAAACAGCAGATCGAAGAAGGGATGGCAGCAGTCCCCGATGCTTTTAGTCATCTCAAGCAATTAACCGACGTCGGCGATATCATCGGTGTCAAAGGAACGATTAAACGGACGGAGAAAGGCGAACTATCGATTCTCGTCAATGAGTATGTGATGTTGACGAAATCGCTACTGCCATTACCAGATAAATGGCATGGCTTAACCGACGTAGCCAAACGGTATCGCCAACGCTATGTAGATCTGATCGTGAATCCAGCGGTGCGCGATACCTTTAGAAAACGCGCTTTAATTACTTCTGGAATTCGCCGCTATCTCGAAAACCTCGACTTCATCGAAATCGAAACTCCCGTCTTGCAGTCAGAAGCCGGCGGTGCCGATGCGCGTCCCTTTAATACCTATCACAATACCCTGGAGATGCCGCTGTATCTGCGGATTGCCACCGAGTTACACCTGAAACGGTTGATCGTCGGTGGTTTTGAGAAGGTATTTGAATTGGGGCGGATTTTCCGCAACGAGGGCGTATCGACTCGTCACAATCCCGAATTTACTAGCATCGAGGTATATCAAGCCTATGCTGACTATGAAGGGATGATGACACTCACAGAGGAAATGATTACCACTGTCGCGCAGTCAGTACTAGGAACGTTGGAGATTAGCTATCAGGGCACGCCCATTAGTCTTACGGCTCCTTGGCGGCGGGTAACGATGAACAATATCGTCCAAGAAGTCACTGGTTTGGACTTTAGTAATTTCGATACTCTAGAGACAGCTCAAGCCGCCGTCAAAACGGCGGGGATTCATGGCTGCAATGACATTAAAACCCTTGGCAAGCTCTTAAATGAGGTATTCGAGCAAAAGTGTGAAGAAACCTTGATTCAGCCCACATTCGTCCTCGATTATCCCGTCGAAATCTCACCCCTCGCCAAACCCCATCGATCGAAACCAGGAATTGTCGAGCGGTTTGAACTATTCGCAGTCGGACGCGAATTAGCAAATAGTTTCTCAGAGTTAACCGATCCCGTCGATCAACGAGAAAGATTAGAAGCTCAAGCCACACGCAAAGCCGAAGGCGATAATGAAGCTCACGATGTCGATGAAGACTTCCTCACCGCTCTAGAATATGGAATGCCACCGACAGGCGGATTGGGAATCGGGATTGATCGATTGGTGATGCTGTTATGCGATTGTGCTAGTATCCGGGACGCGATCGCTTTCCCACTGCTCAAACCGGAATCGAATGAGTCTAATGATGATTAAAGCTG
>NZ_JANNDR010000468.1:0-2632 GCF_031378165.1 Chamaesiphon sp. OTE_75_metabat_556 | reverse complement strand
ACTCCCTTTCCGCTCAAAGAGTATAGATCCCTCTGACTGTGACAGTTAAGGCTCGATCGCTACTATAAATTTTATCCGCTGAAAACCAGTCTTTGCAATCGATCGCGGTCAATAAATAGTCTTGCGGCGGGAAGGGAGTAGCAGTTCTAAAAATTAAGATTTCTGTCTATTGGGACTAGGACCATATTTATTTGCTTCTGGATTGCCAGCTTCAATCGCGAAGATCAAACCCACGATCGGGACGATACACCACCAGCCGCTACGGCCAGTATCGTGCATTCTCCGAATCGCAACCCCAATACCAGGCAATAGAACGGCTAAGCTGTAAATATTCCCTAACACGGTTTGATCTGTTTTAGTGATACCGCTAAGAATACCGAGCAGAATACCCAAAACAATGCTGATAATGATATTGAATAGGAAAAACATCCAATATTCCTGTCTGCTGGCACGCCCGTCAAACACAGCGTAATTTTTTAAGACCTTAATATACCATTCCATAAATTGTGTCCTGTAAATTTTAAGTGTTAATTGAATTTAGCAATGATTACTATTCCAAATTTCCGTTATAATACTACGATAAAGCATCTCCATCACCAGATCGAGCAATTAAACTTCATCTTAAAGTGGCTGCTAGATCCGGATCGATCGTCACAATAAGTATTTAATCGCAGATAGTTAAGGACGATCCATTTATCGAATTGGATAAACGATCTGCCAGAATTTGCGGCCATTGAGATCGAAATAGGTTAGGGGGACGCCATTTGTCCTATAGTAAATGAACCCTTCCCCGATCGCCGCAAACCGCTCATGGCTGTCAGTAAATTTTCCCTCGGATCTGTCAAACAACTCTTTCAACATCGTCGCGATCGGTTGTCTACCCAATTATTAGCATTGGGACTGATAATTACCCTCAGTTTCATCGTGATCGCCATCTTCGCACCATTATTACAGGCGATCGGGTTACTCCAAGATCCTCAAGATTTGCTGGGATCGGCGATGCCACCTTACAACCCAATCAATCAAGCCCCTTCTTGGCAACATTGGTTTGGGACTAGTCGCGAGGGGTATGACGTATTTTCGCGGACGCTATTTGGGACTCAGGCGGCTTTGCAAGTAGTTGTGTTGGCAACTTTGATGAGTTTGCTCATCGGCGTATCTTTGGGCATGGTTAGCGGCTATCTGGGGGGCAACCTCGATCGAGTTCTCCTGTTTGTGATGGATACGATTTACACGTTGCCTGGATTATTATTATCGGTAACGTTGGCGTTTATTGTCGGTAAAGGTGTTTTTAATGCCGCGATCGCATTGAGTATTTCCTACATTCCTCAGTATTTTCGAGTAGTACGCAATCAGACTGCAAGTTTGAAGACACAAATGTTTGTCGAAGCTGCTCAGGCTTTGGGCGCATCAACTCGTCATGTCTTGACCAAATATCTCTTTGGCAATGTCGTCCAAAGTGTCCCTGTGCTATTTACCCTCAATGCTGCCGATGCGATTTTAGTATTAGGTGGCTTGGGTTTTCTGGGTTTGGGTTTACCCGATGAGATCGCTGAATGGGGACACGATCTCAAGCAAGCTTTACCCGCACTCTCAACCGGAATTTGGTGGACGACTCTATTTCCAGGATTAGCTCTGACATTGATGGTGACTGGTTTGTCTTTGTTAGGAGAGGGTTTGAGTGAGTTGATTAATCCCAAGGATAGAGGGTAGAGGTTAGTCCGAAAATTTATAGATCGTTAATCACCGCTCAACATCTTGCTGATGGACGAGGCGAACTTGTTGAATGTGAATTTGCAGAGGTTCGATGACGCTGTTCGGTAGCAATGTGACTCGATCCTTACCACCTTTGCCGCAGCGGATGACCATTTGAGACTGGGCAAAGTCGATGTCTTTAATTCGTAGCTCCATACATTCGCGCAAGCGCAGTCCACTACCTTAGAGTAGTTGCAGCATCAGCCGATGGACTCCAGTGGTTTGTTGAATGATGGCAACAGCTTCATCGGGAGAGAGCACAATCGGAAGTTGCTGTGGGCGTTTGGCACGGATGGCATTAATGCGACTATCTAGTTCCTGCCGTAAAACTTGGCGGTACAGAAATAAAATTGCGTTGAGAAGCTCTGGTTTTGAGTGGCTGCGGCAACGTTGCCTTCGACTGCTAGATGAGTTAGAAATTCCTCTATTTCTGGGACTCCCATCTCTTTGGGATGACGCTTATTTTGAAACAAAATGTATCGAACAATCCATTGCACGTAGGTTTCTTCTGTACGGTAGGAGTAATGCTTGAGGCGAATTGCATCTCTAACCTGGTCTAGGAGCTTCTTGGGCGGATTTTTCATAATGTTACAATAAGTTGAAAAATTCAGCAGATCCACCTTAAATAGGATGATAGGTGGAAAGTTTCTGCTTTTACATAGGGAATATGCTGAATTTTTCAGTCTATCTACCCAAATTTGGGTGGATAGGTGGAAAGTTTCCGCCTAATAATAGTGGTTCTACCGAACTTGCTATGCAAGTTCAATTGCTAAAATGCCATGACAACATGCTCCTAATTTGAAAGTTGCCAAAATTTCTAAATCCGTACCCTCTCCTTTTTATCAGCTTGAGTTTATTGTTAATTCCTTCAACTGCT
>NZ_JANNDR010000467.1:0-4442 GCF_031378165.1 Chamaesiphon sp. OTE_75_metabat_556 | reverse complement strand
ACTCCCTTTCCGCTCAAAGAGTATAGATCCCTCTGACTGTGACAGTTAAGGCTCGATCGCTACTATAAATTTTATCCGCTGAAAACCAGTCTTTGCAATCGATCGCGGTCAATAAATAGTCTTGCGGCGGGAAGGGAGTAGTGATGGCGAAATTCTGCTAGCTCTCGCTCGGTCGGATCTGCTGATGCCAAAACCTTAATTGTCACTGACCGGACAGTTTCGCCGCCCGCTAACCCAATTGACTCGGCTCGATAGACTACCGTCTTGGCAGCTCGGTAAATTTCGGCGATCGCTCGATAGCCAGGGAGATTGAAGTTAAAGCTGTCGTGAGTCATCATCTATATCGATCTCCCCCGAATATTACTGCCAAAGCAGCATGTGCTCGCTCACTTAATATTCCCGATGATCGACTCTCGATTACACTTGATGATGGTTGTACGGCCACAAAAATCTGGATCGTGATGAGCGATGGTGGCGTTATCTTGGCTACTTTCAAACCTAATTTATCTTCCCGCTGCTCCTTGTTTGCATATCCAGGTTCAGCAACATCTAAAATCGCTGGATGCCGATCCGTTCGAGTCGATTGATGATTCGCGTTACGAGAGTGGCATCGACCACTGGTTTGGTCACAAAGTCATCAGCACCAGCGGCAAATACCCGATCGCTAGCCAAAGCCGCCGTGTGTGCGGTCAGAGACAAAATTGGTAGCTTGGCCCAATGGGGATCGGTGCGCACCGCCCGACAGAGTTCGATCCCATCGTGGGTAGGCATATCCAAATCCAGAATTAATAAGTCGGGAGTAGAACTCTCCAATATTTCCCAAAAGCGACTGGGTTCGGACAGTGTTGTCACAATCATGCCCCGCGCCGATAGCAAGGATCTGACACCTTCGAGTAATAAGCGATCGTCATCGACGATCGTCACCCTGGCTTGACAGACACGGGGTTGTTGCAAGACTCGATCAACAGCCCGCAAAATTTGGCTAGCAGGCAGCGGTTTTGCCAAAAATAGCCGAGCACCCCTGCGGGCGGCTTCAATGCGGTAGTTCAGACCGATCTCCGCAGTTGTCGCCATCCGATCTGGAGATCGATCCTCCACTCTAACATGAGGTTGACTCAAGACTACAACTGGGATGCGGGGATAATCCCGATCTAACTCGGATAATGCCGCTAGTCCATCATTGATGTGCCCAAAACAATCGAGGTCGAGAATGACTAGCTGTGGCGTTTGCGCCAATTGATCGGGTTCTAATCGGCTCACCTTAACGATCTCAAACCGTTGCTTGGCCGCAAAACTCAATGATGTCGCGAGTGTTGACTCGCCGACGATCGCTAGCAGCCAAGGGAGTTGACGAGGCGCAGGTGTAATACTCTTTGGTGTGGCGGCTTTACTCGCGATCTCCTGCTGCAATATAGCGATGCCGCTCTGAAGTTGCGGGATCCGATCTAATGTGAGCGCGGTTTTGCCCTCTAACAATAATTCGAGTTGTTTGGCAGTTTGAGAACCGAGCGGCAGTCCGAATGTCCCCAAAGTGCCAGCGAGGGTGTGAGCAGATTGCCAAGCCTGCTGGCGAATTTCGGTGGTTAACGATCGATCTTGGAGAGCGACGATCGCGCTCTCGATGCTGGCAACTCGATCGAGGGTTTGCTGGTGATAGCGATTCCAAATTGCGGTCAGAAATTGTGGAGCACCAGCTTCTTCCGAGGCGGGAATCGTACTCGCGGCGGTCGTCTGTTCGATCTCGCTTGGTGGCCGGACATCTGCGGGAGTCGGGAGATCGGGCCGATCCGGATTGATCGGCGCTGACTCGAACGACATCCCCGCACCAGCCGCTAGCACCAGCCGATTTTTGCCGCTCGATCGACGGCGATCGATCCGCTGTTGGTGCAGCTCGATCGCTGGCTCGGTAGCTTTGAGTCGATAGCCGATCCCATATACGGTCTCGACTAGATCTGGTGGTGCCCCAGCGGCTTTGAGTTTGTGCCTGAGTCCCTTAATATGCGTGCGCACAGCTTCTTCACTCGGTACATCTTCATAGCTCCACAAATGTTCGAGAATCGCGCCACAACTAAACAACTGCCGACTATGACGCAGCAATAGTTCGAGCAGGGCATATTCTTTGGGCGTCAGGTTGAGTAATTGGTGTTGGTAAGTAACCTCGTAATTAGACGGATTGAGCGTCAAATTTTCCCAAGTCAGCACGGTTTGAACCCGATCGTTCCCCCGTCGCAACAGGGCGCGAATCCGCGCTGATAATTCTTCAGGATCGAATGGCTTGACCACATAATCATCCGCACCTGCATCCAACCCCATCGCCCGATCGTATTTGCTATCTCTGCTTGTCAGTATCAAAATCGGCATCAGATAACCGCGCGATCGTACATAGCGGCAGAGGCTAATCCCATCCAGCTTGGGCAAAATCGCATCTAATAACAACAAATCGTAGTCGAATGCTTCGATACAATCCAATCCCGTCTGGCCATCATGCGCGACTTCGACAGCATAGTTTCGATCGGAGAGCGTAATTCTGAGCGCATCAGCCACAAGAATGTCGTCTTCGACTACTAAAATCTTCATGATTTTCCAACTATTTCAGTGACTAGTAGGTGCGGCACGGGACTAGCTGGCTCCTAATTTCGACATTTCGACTAGATTTAGTTCGACCCACTTAGTTACACAACCAAGCACGATCTTACTTAGAGTTTCCAGCCCAAAGTTGTCGCAATTTGTTGAGCCAGGTCTAAAGGGCTAAACGGTTTGGCAATCGTCGAGCGAATGCCCAGTTCGCTATAACTTTGGCGATCAGTAATTTGCACTTTAGCAGTCAGCAGAATCACGGGAATCGATCGAGTTGCTGGATTGGCTTGCAATTTACTGAAGGTATCTAGCCCATCCATATCCGGCATCATCACATCTAATAAAATTGCGTCTGGTTGCTCCCGCTCGGCCGTCGCCAATCCTTCTAATCCAGAACCAGCAATCGTCACCTGCCATCCTGCTACGGTTTCTAGGCAGATTTGAGCAACTTCCTGGATCGATGGTTCGTTATCAACTACTAAGATCCGTTTACTACTCACGATCTACCTCGGCTTATATTCTGAAGGATTCTTGACGGATACCGATGACTCGCTCAAAAGACGATCGCTACCACCGATCGTCTTAAAAAAATTTCTACACCTCAATCCTCGCATACTATCCACGCGCTGAATCTAAATAGATCGTTAAGTTAGAGGGTAGGAGCACGCTCGGGTTGAGATGGGATTAAGCCCTAATTCCTACCCTCTACCCTCCTTAGCGACGAGGTACTAGATTTTCGTAATCCAGATTGAGAGCAGAGATTGATTGCGGTTGATTGCCCCAATAACCCATGCTTTGAGCCATATCTACAAACAGCGCCGGATCTCCTGCTTTTGGTTTTTGAGCGACAGGCGTAGCACTACGTTTGGCAACTGAATAACTGATTTTGGGGAATCCTAGCTTGCCCCGATAGTATTCATTATAACGAGGCGATTGAATGTTAAATGGTAATTCACTCGTACCAGAAGGTAACACCCGCCGCCGCTGAAAGGGAACGATATTATCGCCAAAGTTTTCTAAGTACTCATTGCTATTGAGCAAGTCATTAATAAAGCCTGCACGACCTTTCGTTGCAACTACAATCGACCAAGCGATTTTTTCTGCATCACTATAGACATCGCGTCCGAGCACTTTCTGAACGCAGTGGGTGACAAAACGATAATTGCTATTGAGATTATAAAAACTATTGGTGAAGGTATTGGATAAACACAACCCCCCAATGAAATCGCGCACCGTGATTTGACCGCTCCGGAGCTGAGATTCCAAAAATTTCTCGCGATCTGCCGCAAAGGCATGAAAGAAAATCTGACGATAAGCAGCTTCAATCAGATTATCGATCTCACTCGGAGATAATAAATTATCCGTAGAAAAAACTCTCGGCTGTTCGTCGCTGGGAACCTCATAACCGCTAATCCGCGAGTTTTGAGTGGATGGGGCGTATTCTAATAAAGGAATAGGCATATATTACAACTGTTCTTTCTTACGAAACTTTACAATTTTTCTCATCATAATCCTCATTTGTACCCCATCTGTTATCGATCGCCCAAAAAAATACATTCCTTAATTTTTACGCAGAAATAAGTTGTCTTTTAGCTTGGAACAAAACAGCAATAACTAATTATTGTTAATATTAAATCACATCTCAGTTCACAAGTTTTCACAATTAATCTATTGTAAAACACGTGAAACAGCAGATGCTTACCAAGTGTCTGCTGTTTTACATTTGAATATTAAGCTTGGCATCGAGCTATTTTGACAGGGGGCAACCCCCCAACTATCGTCGCCGCAATAGCGTTTCACCTCCGAGTTCGGGAAGGGATCGGTGTGGTTCCACTATGCCATAGACACCAAGCAGGTGTACTGGT
>NZ_JANNDR010000431.1:0-14660 GCF_031378165.1 Chamaesiphon sp. OTE_75_metabat_556 | reverse complement strand
CTGAATGCCAGACATGAAAATACTCGACTCTTCGGCATTCGCATCGGATACAATGTCGCGGCTTCATTTGGTGGCGTGATGGAGCGGGTGAGTAAATTGTAGGCTGTTATTGGGAATCTCGATCGAGAAAGATTATGGAGGTACAAAAATGTCTAAACCTGACTTTCAAGCGATGAATCTTACCGAATTGAGACAATACGTTTTAGCTCATAGAGATAACATAGAAGCATGGGATGAGTTTGCTGCACGTCCTCGCCTTAATGCAGTGATGGTGCCAGCAGATACACCAATAGAAGAACAGGAGCGCATTATCAAAGAGTTAGTAGATAGAAGTAAATAGGATGGGTTCGGTCGGATTGTGTCTCCTGGGTCGAATCGATTTATGGGTTTGACTAGTCGTGCATTAATGTCAAACGCTGAGATTTCTGGTAAAGTGTGAAACGTCATTAAGTTACACTCAATAAAAATTGTGGAAAGGATTCCAAATGATGCCATTGTCGTTCGCGGTGGACGAAACCGCCCAGAGGATATTCGGCGGGGCATTGGAACTCATCCCAGTGGTGTAACCGGAATTTCGGTAGAATGTGGACAAGGGTTATCTGTTGAGGAATTGTGTACATCGATTCCACACGGGCAAGTAGGTATAACCACAGTCGGAGCGATTCGAGCAGCAGGGGGCGATGTCATCCGAACATCTGGCAGAAGTCCACAACATGCAACATTAACAGGTTTAACACCCGATGAGATCGGTCTTCTATTGAATCCGACGATTCCAAAACCATCCCAGCAACTTAGCGAACCGGAGTAGTGTATGAGTATATCTAGAGTTTTTGTTGATTTTCATAATGCTGACGAGCAGGGACGGTTGCGGCTCAACTGTATCGGCACGATTGAAGACTTGTCACGCCAGCACACGGAGCTGGAAAACGGTCAACGGCTGATGTTGTATTGTGAAGATTTAGAAGTTGATGGGGTAGTTCAGTTTTCAGAGGATGAGAAGATCTGGGTTGTAGCTATTGACTGGAATCAGATTAGACAAGTCGAGCAATTAGTCGCTCAAAGCCAAGGTTAAAAGCCTTGGATAAAGTAACTGGAATGGCGATCGTTCAGGATTAAATCGCTCATTAACCAGCCGACAACATATCGCCAATAATTCTGGCGGTGGCAGGAGCGAGTAAAATGCCATTGCGATAGTGTCCGGTGGCTACTAATACTCGCTGATTGGCACCGACTCGATCGATTACTGGTGCCGGACGGTGCTGCGGACGGGGACGCAATCCTTGCCAAGTGCGGATAATTTCACCCTGGGCTAAATCGGGACAAATCTCGATCGCGATTTGTTTGACTTTTTCTAAATCCGCCGCTTGTGCTGTTACTACCCCATCGAGCGGAAATTCGACCGTCGCGCCCACCCAATAATCAGTACCCCCACACGAGACGATATTGACATCTTCACTGACAATTACGGGCTGAAAAGCAGGATTGCCTAATGGTTGTGGCAACCGGATTTGTAAGGCTTGTCCGAGTACGGGTTGAATGTCAATTGGGGCGTGTGGAGCCAGTAAACTAGTGGAGCCTAAACCAGCAGCAATAATGACTCGATCTGTAGTTATTGTCTGTGAGTCAGCAGTTAAAAGCTCGCAGCTTTGGGGGTTATCTGCCTTAATAGAGTCGATCGATCGATCGAAATGAAACTTGACACCATTAAGCTGTGCCGCAGCAACTAGAGCCTTGGTGAGGGCGACTGGATCGACTTGGATATCTTGAGGCGAATAAACCGCCGTACCGCGAAATTGATGATTAATTTGGGGCAATTGGGTGGTTATTTTGCGCGCATTCCACAATTCTAATTGCCACTCTTGCTCGGTACGAGTAGCAATTAATTGCTGCCATTTACTCAGATCTTCTTCAGGTGATAATAGTTTGATAATACCTTGGGAATTATGGGGAATTTTCTCACCTGTGGCTGCTTCGAGTTCGGGAATCAAGGTTTGATAACGCCGAATACTTTCTTTGCGGAAATTCCACGCGCGGCCTTTGACCTTTTGAGAGATAATCCCCATCATCACGCCGAGAGCTGCTCCGGTCGCGGCTTGGGCGGGCTGGTGGGTATCATAAACATCGATCGTACATTCATTAGTCGATCGACTCAGTTCATAAGCAATTGTCGCGCCAATAATGCCGCAGCCGATAATACTAATGCTGGTAGACATTTAAATTAGTTGATAATTGATAATTGATAATAGATCTACTTGTCAGAGCTGGTCGGGCTAATAAATAAAAATCAACAGCTTTAGCATGTTAGCTGGTTTGATCGAACTATTACCTGGACAGCAGTAAGATCGCAGATACACAAGAGTACCCACAAGGTGCATCCCTACCAGCAATAGTGTAGGGGTGCCCCTTGTGGGTACCCTGAATTGTGGCAGTAATAATCCCTACGCTTGCGGAATCAGTTTCTCAAAACTTGCCAAATCTTTGATAGCTTCGCCATAGTTGCGAATTGCCAGCTTGTAGTCGTTATCGTCAGCGGCTGCATCAATTTTGTTGAGATGTTCAAAGATTTCTTTGCTGATTTTTAGAGCTTGCTCTTTGGTGCCAGGTAAGAACTCTCTGGACAAACCAGACATCCGGGTTCTGATGTCGCCCAAGGGGCCATGAATGAAAGATTTGACATTATTCCAATCGCGCTCTTGAATGAAAGCTGCGAGTTCTGGCAATCGATCGGTCAATGCGGCAATATTTTTGCTAGTAGTTTGAATCTGAGTCAATTGGGCGGCACTATAAGTCGGAGCCTTGACTTGAGAACCATCACCACAGCTAACGACGAGGACGGACACCAATACCAGGAGCAGGGAGATCAGCGGACGAAATAGAGACATAATGATCTAATATCTAAAAAAATGGGTAGGAGGTTAATTAAATCGTTGCTCGATAAGATAGGCTTGAGAAGGGTAAGACCCCAGCTACCGCATCGCGCGACCGTGCTAAATTACTGCTATTCCCAGCATACTAGAATTGCCAGGTTGGAGGCAATGCATCTTTAGTCGAACCACTAGATTCACAACTAATCGATCGTCGAGTTCATGTTTAGAGTATTTGCCAAAGATTACGATCGTCAATTCGAGCGATGGACGGATGCCCTGGATGCCGGAAATTCGCTCAAAGCCAAGTGCAAAAGCCTCGCGCGCGATGTGCGGATTTTTGATGGCGAGGAATTAATCTGGATCTACAGTCGATCGCATACCTATCCGATGTATATTGGCGCGGGTGTTTACGACAAATTGGCACGATTATTTCTGTTGGAAAATGCCCCGTTAATCGAAGTCGAAGTGGATGATGTCGATGATTCAACACAGCCCTGACTCTTTTCCTGGTTGGCAAGGACGTTTACAGCTAACTTATCGTCATCAGCAGGGGCAAACGCAAGCCATCGAGCACCAAGGTATCGCACCGCTGAAGGTACAGCGATCGTTTTATCCTGAAAGCACCGCAATCTGTCACAATACGATCCTGCATACCGCTGGTGGGATTGTCGGCGGCGATAAGTTAAACATCGATATCGATCTCCAGTCCCAAGCTCGTGCGGTGATTACCACTGCTGCTGCTGGTAAAATCTATGGGAGTAATGGCGCGATCGCGACCCAAAAAATCGTCCAAAACATCGGCGAACATGCCTGTCTGGAATGGTTGCCACAAGAAACGATCGTCTTTGACAGGGCGATCTTTCACCAGCAGTTACAAGTCAATCTCGCGGCAACAGCAAGTTGGCTGGGCTGGGAGATAACTCGCTTTGGCCGCACGGCGCGAGGGGAAAGATTTACCCATGGCATCTGGAAATCGGCGACCGAAGTTTATCGCCAAGATATGCCGATTTGGATCGATCGACAGTTATTAGTCGGGGATGAGACGATCGATAGTGCGAATACTCTGGCTGGCTATCCGATCGTCGGTACTCTGGCCTGGATTGGGGTAGGATCGTTAGATTCACCCGATCGAATGGTGAGCAAAGATCTTGTCAACTCAGCTCGATCGCTCTTCGATGGCGATCCTCGTAAAATGGGCGTCACCCGTCTGACAGAGGGTCTATTGTGTCGTTATCGCGGCGACTCTACCACCGAAGTCCGTCGCTGGTTTACCGCTGTCTGGCACCTCCTCCGCCACTCATTTCTGGAAAGTCCACCAATTCATTTACGAGTGTGGCAATAGTTTGAATTAGTGAATAGTGGTTAGTGGTTAGCTCAACTAAAATTATCTTGTCCTTCCTAAAGCCTAAAGCCTAAAACCTAAAGCCTAAAACCTAAAACCTACCATGCAGCTTACCCCTCAAGAAAAAGACAAACTATTAATCTTTACCGCCGCTTTGGTGGCCGAACGCCGCAAAGCGAGGGGACTAAAGCTGAACTACCCTGAAGCGATTGCCTATATCTCAGCGGCAATTTTAGAAGGGGCGCGGGATGGGCAAACTGTAGCGGAGTTGATGAACTATGGTAAGACATTGCTCGCGCGCGATGATGTAATGGAAGGGATTTCCGAAATGATCCATGATGTCCAAGTCGAGGCGACATTTCCCGACGGGACGAAACTCGTGACCGTTCACGATCCGATCGTGTAATAGCTCTTGTAACAGCTTAGAGTTGGTGCGTTACGCTTCGCGATAACACACCCTACAGGGATTTCGATCTCACAAAATATCCCTCGACTGAATCTGTAGGGTCATCGAGGGATTGATGTAGCCGAGGCAATCGATTTAAACTAAATGATACCCAGGCGAGTTAGACCGAGTACCGCGCCCGCACCCAGTACATGCCCGAATGAGGCACCACCGAGCACTTGACCTGCTGTGAAACCACCAAACAGGCTGGGGCCAGCTTTTTTAGCACCACCTGCGGCTAAGATGCCTAGTACGGTACCAACGGTCATCACGATCGCGATCGTTGGCGACCAAGTTTGGCTTTTTGGACCGATCTCTGCTAGCAAGAACATCGAATCTAACATGATTTACTCCTAAAATAATAGAACTATTAACAGCTTAAAGTATTTTATCTAGATTGAATGATAACTTTTAGTAACTGACGATCGATTAACCTACCGATCGTCACAACAACATAGATCGAATAAATTTGCGCCTTGTTAAATTATACCGATGTTCGTTAATCCTAGCACTACGCCAACTCCAATTACATGCCCAAAACTCATAGCTGCAAATAGTTCTGGTAAACCAAAGACTCTTGCCGGAATGGATTCATCGTCAGGATTGGCAACTCTAATTTTGCTGCGGAGCCGAACCAAACCGAAGGTAATGGCGATCGCCAACAAGTTACAAATAATCATTAATATTGCGGTTGTCAATCGCCACGGTTCGGTATGCGGAATCGCTGCAATAATTAAGTTATTTAACAAAACAAATCAGACTCTCGCTCGAAACTAATATAGAAATTATTAGTCGATCGGCGATCGAACCCCACAATTCGTTCTAATATTTAATAAATATTAGCAAACATAGAGACCTAGCTGGCTCCTTGAGGTACCAATGCGGATTAAAATTTGTGGCATTATGACGATCGACCAAGGGATCGCGATCGCGCAGATGGGGGCAACGGATTTGGGCTTCATTTGCGTGCCCAGTTCGCCGCGCTACCTCAATTTGACACGATTGGTGGAACTGGTAGCCAAGCTTGGCAGTGTCGCAAATACGGTGGGCGTATTTGCCGATTTCTCGATCGCGACGATTGCTCATGTCGTCACCCTAACAAATCTCAATAGTGTCCAGCTCCACGGGATGGAGTCGATCGAATTTTGCCAGGAATTGCGCCAAGCTCTACCAGCAAATACCGAAATTATCAAAGCATGGCGCGTCCGCAATAGTAACGATCTCGAACTCATCCAAACTTATAGTCCCGTCGTCGATAGTTTGCTGCTCGATGCCTACCATCCCGATGCGCTTGGTGGTACGGGACAAACTCTAGACTGGCAGACCTTAGCAGCATTTACACCACCAATTCCGTGGCTGTTGGCTGGTGGGCTGACACCCGATAATATCCAGATGGCATTGAGTCAATTGCATCCAGATGGCATCGATCTCTCCAGCGGGGTAGAAGTCTCGCCCGGTAGTAAAGATCTAGATTTAGTCGATCGCTTATTTGCCAACTTGCGGAGTAGATTAGGCTAAAATAAAGAGCCAAGTACTAGCAATAATGATTTCGATTCAATATAGCTGCTGCTAGATGACAGTAATCGGCATTAGTTTGAGTAAAATCTAGAGATTTTAGGAGTCAAGAGGCGATCGAATGGATAGTAGCAAAATCATCAATGTCGATACTTCAGCACAGAACCCGAGCCAACCCGGATCGACTGTCGATTTTGCAGACGTCAATCTCGATGCTATCCGAGCGGAAAGTCTAGCGACGATCGAGCAGTTACAATCGATGTTTGACGAAGAATTTCGGATCGATATTGGCGAGATTCAAGACCTGCTTAGTAAATCTTTTCGCCATTTTCTACTGGACAAAGAACAAGAGCGGATGCCCTTTTTGCAGCGGGTGATGACGTCTCACATCGAAAATATGGAAGACGAGCGGGGCTTTCCCCCGCGACATCCAGTACATTGGTTCAAGTCTAGATTAGAATTTAGCTCGACGGGTATTTTGCAATTTGACTTCAAAAAAGATGCTGAACTATTTATTGAGTCAGCTTTAAATCATATTGAAACGGAAATCAAAGACCAATTACTAGCTAGACAACAAGCCACAATTGGGATCGTCGATCGCACTACGATCGCCTTGCGGCAGGAGATTAGCGATCAGATCCAATCCTTGGCTAGGGCGCGGAAGGTAATTAGCAGTGAGTATGTCAATAGCTTTATTCAAACAGAGCGGCTGATAATCAAAGTCATCGATCGCTTTTACTTTGTCAGTATGGGGGAGAGATTCAATCCCAAGCAAGAATTAATTTATAGTGAAGTTTGCGTACGCCCGACGGGGATGTTCGATCGATCGAAGGATAGTGATAAACCCACTCAATTAAAATATGCGATTTCCTGCGATCGATTGCTTGATGTCGTCAATGAATCGATCGCCAGATCGATCGGTCAAATTCAACAACAAACCCAAGCATATCTCAATGATGAATTGACACCGCAAATCGATAAACTATTTCAAGATTTAGCTGTCTAATTAACACACGCAATCAACTATTCACTATTCACTATTCACCAGTCTAAATATCTAATTCGATCCTAGCAACATAGTAGCTTTACTAAACCTATGACCAAAGTCATAACAAATTGATGACCTGGGAGAGTAGTATAAGATCGACATCATCGATTATGCTCAGGTCATGAGAGCTTACCTTGCGTTGACAACTTGTGGATTACTGATCCTTTTATCCGGCTGTGCGGCTGGCCGCACCGAACAACCCACCAAAGTTGCCCCCGCGAAACCCAATGCGGTAGTCGCATTGGGGCGGATTCAACCCAATGGCGAAGTCATCAAACTGTCTGTGGCTAATGCCCAGGATAGTCGGGTCGATCGGATCTTGATTAAAGAAGGCGATTTTGTCAAACAGAACCAAGTCATTGCCATCCTCCAAGGGATCGATCGTAAACAAGCAGAAGTCCGCGATGCGCTAGCCGACGTCAAACTGCGGCAGATCGAACTGGGGAAAGTCAGCCAAGGTGACTTTAAAAAATCGCAAATTACCGCCCAGAATGCCGTCCTCACCAGGCTCCAAGCCCAACTTACCAGTACGCGTACCCAACAATCAGCCGCTCTAGTTGGTGCCAAATCCCAATTCCAAAATGCCGCAGCCAACTATCAACGGCAATTAACAGCAGATCGACAAGGCTTGGGCTTACTCACCGCCCAGGCGAAACTCACGAATGCGGAAGCTGAATATCGCCGCCGCAGCCAATTCGATCGATCTGGAAATAATACCCTCGGCACTCAAGCCAAACTCGCCAACACCCAAGCTGAATACCAACGCAAGCTAACGCTCTATCGATCGGGCGGAATTAGTAAATCCAGCTTGGACAAATCCCAAGAAGAATTCATCTCCGCCCAAGCAGCCGCCCGCGAACGCGGCATCGATACCAAAACCCAACTCGATAAAGCTGGCGAAGATTTAGCAGCCGCCAAAGCCAATCTCCAGGAGAAAAAGCTAGCAGTCACCGCCCAACTGGATAAACTCAAAACCGAACTCTTAACCGCACGGGAAACAGTCAACCAAAAGCAAGCAGAACTAGACCAAACCATCAATACCCTCAATGCTGAAATCGATCGGGAACGCGCCAAATTAGCCGAACTCCGCGAAGTCCGCCCCAGCGATATCCGCCTCGCCCAAGCCCAACTCGAAAAAGCCCAAATTGCCGTCGAGCAAAAACAAGCCAACCTCCGCGACTCAGAAGTCCGCGTACCCGTCGCCGGCCAAATACTTAAAATCAACACCCGCATCGGCGAACAAGTTAACACCACTCAAGGTATCGTTGAACTCGCCCAAACAAATAAAATGTATGTCATGGCAGAGATTGCCGAAATCGACATCAATAAAATTCGCCAAGGGCAATCGGCGTTAATTGCTAGCGAATACAACAGCTTTGCAGGCGAACTGCGCGGCACTGTCTCCCAAATCGGCCTCCAAGTCGGTCGCAAACAAACCCAAGAAGCTAGCGGTAACAATCCTACCACCGATAAAGAAAGCCGAGTCATCGCTGTGAAAATTGAAATTGCGCCAACAGATAGTCCGAAAGTTGCCAAGTTGACGAATATGCAAGTGCGGGTGAGGCTGCCGATTGGGGGGTAGGAAGTTGGGGGTTGGGAGTTGGGAGTTGGGAGTTGGGAGGAGTGAATAGTGGATAGTGGATAGTGGATAGTTGATAGTGATGAAAAAACTTTTTTCGGGGCGGGAAAGGCCGTTGGCTTGGGCGCAATTGTCGCATCAAAAAGTGCGTACGGGTGTGGCGATGGGTGGGATTGCATTTGCGAACGTGTTGATTTTCATGCAATTGGGATTTGTCAATCTTTTTGCTGGTGGTGCCACTTTGTTGCCCAAACATTTAAAAGGAGATTTATTTATTACCAATTCCGAAGCTAAATTGATTAACTCATTTAGCACATTCGATCGCACCCGACTTTATCAAGCAGCCGCCTTTGATGGGATTATCTCCGCCGAACCGCTTTATCTCAAATACGGTACTTGGGCTTATGACAAAGAAACCATCTCCTATGAGACGCGGGTGTTTGCCTACAATCCCCAAATTCAAATCTTCGACTTGCCCGAAGTCACTCAACAACAACCTAAACTGCGCGAACCATTCACAGCATTATTCGATCGATTATCGCGATCTCAACTAGGGCCGATTCCCGCACTCATGGCCACCAAACCAACTACATCCGCGATGTTAAACAATCAACGACTAGTAGTCAATGGTTTATTCAATCTCGGCAGCTCCTTCTTTCTGAGTGAAGGCAATATCATCACCAGCGATCGCACCTTCGCCGAGCTGTATGGCAGCAACGCCCTCGAACAAGTAACCCTCGGTGTCATTCGCGTCAAACCAGGCACCAACCTCATCGCCCTCAAACTCGGCATCGAACAAGCCGTCCCTGGCATCAAAGTACTCACCCATCAAGAACTACAAACCAGAGAACTCCAATTTCAAGACACCAATCCCAGCAGTACAATCTTCAACTTCGGAGCCATCATGGGCTTCATCGTCGGCGTCGCGATCGTCTATCAAGTCCTCTACAGCGACGTCAGCGACCACATCTCCGAATACGCCACCCTCAAAGCGATCGGCTACTCCCAACGCTCCCTCCTCCTCGTCATCTTCCAAGAAGCCCTCTTCCTCGCCGTCCTCGGCTACATCCCCGGCTTCATCGCCACCCTCGGCATGTACCAACTCCTCACCAACCTCACCCGACTAGAACTAATCATGACCGTAAATTTAGCCATCACCGTCTTTATCCTCACCCTAGCCATGTGCTTGATTTCAGCAGCGATCGCCTCCAACAAAGTACGGGCAGCAGATCCGGCGGATGTGTTTTAGGTTGGGAGCGGGGAGCGGGGAGTGAATAGTGAATAGTGAATAGTGAATAGTAACAAAACTAAGTCGCTGCTAAATTCTAGTCCGAAAGCCCCCAAAGGTCGATTGTGCGATCGCCATTACGACCCCCACCCCGATTCACACAGATCGAACCTTACGGAGGGGAGTTTGAGGGGCGGCGTCCCGTCCCCTCAACGGGGGGACTGGGGGTCGGTACCCCCAGATCCGGGTTCTGCCCCCACTAAGAAAACCGCATCAAACAAGTATCGATCGTTTGCCCATAAGCTTAGTACCAAGAGCCGGAAATATGCCAACCCCACCAACGATCGACATCCAAAACCTCCACCATAGCTTCGGCAAAGGCAACCTCCAAATCCCAGTCCTCAAAGACATCAACCTCCAAATCTCCGCCAGCGAGATCGTCATCCTCACCGGACCATCCGGCAGCGGCAAAACCACCCTACTAACCCTGATCGGTGCCCTCCGCTCCATGCAAACCGGCAGCCTCAAAGTCCTCGATCGCCAACTCCTCGGAGCCAAACAAACCCAACTAGTCCAAACCCGCAGCAACATCGGCTACATCTTCCAAGCCCACAACCTCCTCAAAAGCCTCACCGCCTGGGAAAACGTCACCATGCCCCTCAAACTCCATCCCCACATCAAAGATCGCCAAACCCGCGCCATCGCAGCCCTCTCCGCCGTCGGCTTAGGAGATCGCACCCACTACTACCCCGATCTCCTCTCCGGCGGCCAAAAACAGCGCGTCGCGATCGCCCGTGCCCTCGTCGCCCAACCCCAACTGATCCTCGCCGACGAACCCACCGCCGCCCTCGATAGTAAATCCGGTCGCGAAGTCGTCACCCTCATGCAAAAACTCGCCCAAGACCGAAACTGCACGATCCTGATGGTGACTCACGACAACCGCATTCTCGACGTTGCCGATCGAATCATCCACATGGAAGATGGTTGTCTAGTCAGCGACAAAACCACCTAAATCACTTCACCCAACCTCGATCCCAACCGTCGCCACCAACTTCCAAGCCAGCATTATTGCTACTAGCTTTGATAATGGAATCGCCCTGAATCGTCTGGAGATCGATCGATAACACCCCCTTAAGCGTATCGCGACAACACATCACTAAACCCCGATCAGTAGGTGTATTTACCATCGTTCCTGGTAAATCCGTCATCCCAATTAATTCGACCTGAAAATCTTGACTAGTCGCTTGAATGCGCCATTCACCCCAAGGTTGAATTTGCCAACTTATTTGCGAATTCCACGGCACAAATTCATAAAATCGGTCGCGATAATGAATCCCCACCAGCCCCACTTCTTCCGTCATCCACAATACCTTGCGTCGCCCACCACCTGCGGTAATCGCCAACCCCACCGTCTCATCAAAACTATTACAATTCACCCAAAACCACTTCTGCGGAAACGATCGACCCCAATTTTTTTCACTGTAGGCTGGCGCATTGGTAAATTCATAACGCTCGCCCCGCCACTCAATCCAACCTGTCGCCAAACCATGCGCCATCAGAATCTGCCAGCCCGGTTCAAAGATCGGCAAGTACGACAATATCCCCGCTGTGGCTTGTTGCGTTTGCTGGGGCTGTCCCCAGCTATAAACAGGGACGGTATGATAGCACCAGCGACAATCTTGCGAGGGTAAAGCTCCTTGATGAAGAGTTGCAGTAACTTGATAGCCGTCGGTAATAGATCGATCGAATTCATCGATCGCGAGTAATTGCGGTTCTATTGTTAAATTAGTCTCGCCCCAATGTCCTAAACCCAGACCATCTTTAGCCGCCCAAAACTTACGAACATCTGGAAAAGTACAGATTAAATGTTGCTCATTAATCCCCAGTATTTGTGCCGCCCCACCACTGCGATCGCTCTTCCCTAACGGATCTTCAATTGAATACATAAATGCAAATGATTCCCCAATTTTCGGCAAAGTTACCCGAAAATACCACCCCTCAAAAAAATCCGGATCGACACCATTCCAATGATAGCCACTATGCGGTATCTGCAAACCATATTCTCCTAAAACCTAAAATCTAAAGCCTAATTTACAAAGCAAGCAATCGGGAAAATTAAGTATTCCCAGAAAAATAATTTCCAGATAAATTGATAAAAATCCGCGATCGATTCTTTCTGTTCTAAGTCGATATCTTGAGAACGCCACCACAAAAAACCCAGCAAACCAGTATGCGAGATTGCTAGAAACCACGTATTGATACTCCCTGGCATCAATATTCCTGACGCGATCGTGCCGAGATAAGCGATCGTAATTGCCCACCGCGTCAAATTGAAAACTGTCAACTTACCAAAGACAATCGTAAAAGTTTCGATTTGATACTGGCGATCGCCTTCAAGATCGGGGACATCTTTAAACAAAGCAATAGCAATTGTAAACACCAAAATAAATAGCGTCAACACCCAAATACTCGGCGGTACAGTATCTACACCTGTAAATAGTCGATCAAAATGCAAGAATAGTCCTAGATTAACAATACAACCCCTAACAGTCAAAATACAAATTGCAGCGAGTAATGAATATTGTTTGAAGCGAATTGGTGGTAAGGAATAAGCAGTACCGATCGCCAAACTTAGCGCAACAGTCGCAAATAGCCATTTACCTAAAAAGAGTGAAATAGCGATCGCGAGAATACCACTCACCCCGACAATCCATTGACCTTGATTAATCGATAATTTTCCACTAGCCAACGGTAAATCGGGCTTATTGACTCGATCGATCTCGACATCATACAGTTGATTCAACCCGACGATATAAATATTACCTAAGATACAAGCAATCCAAGCTCCTGCAAGTTGGCCGATACTCAGCCAGGAAATCTGACTATGCGTGGTCGCGATCGCGATCGTGTAGAGTGCGAATACACTCAAGCTAGTCCCGATAATCGTATGGGGACGCGAGAATTTCCAGAGCTGTGATAGATACATTGGGAATGTGGGGCGACGGGACTAGAGGACTGGGAGCTAGTTTTATTGTAGGTGAAGAAAACTGTGGTGAATTTCGGTAACGATCGAGCCTTTCGTAAATTATCTGTCACACGACAAATCGATCGCATCGGTCAATCTCGATCAATTCTGCCGGAAATCCTTGCTGCGCCTAACGCGACTAGATCGCTACCATGCGGACTGGTTTGCATCTGACATGCCGCCCAGAGATCCGGTAGGCTATACTTTTGGGCACTTTGAAATGCTGCTTCCAAATAGCCTCGCCACCGCAATGTCCCACCCGCAAGAACGATCACGTCAGGATTAAGGAGATTAATCAGAGTCGCCAATCCCATGCCTAATGCCGATCCTGCCTGCTTGATCGTCTCAAGTGCGACGATCTCACCCCCAGCAACCATACCGTCTAGCACCTCGACGCTGACGCCTAATTCCCTCAAGATTGCCGCACCACTTGCACACTCGTCCAGTGTCCGCCCATCGCCCATCGGCATACTCCCCAACTCTCCCGCCCAGCCACTGGCACCTCGGAAGATCGTGCCATTTATCCAGATCGCGGCACCAATTCCCGTACCCATCACCACAGCGATAACCTTCTGGGGCTGGAGATCTGCGACTACTTGCAGGAGGGCAGCTTCGGCATCATTGAGCGCATAGACGCTGCAAATCGACGACAGAGCGCGCACAGGTTGCCAACCAACTAGTTCTGGTAAAACATCACAAGCAATAACCACACCGTGCCGATCGACTAATCCCGGAATCGCGATGCCGATCGATCGAGGTAGAGTCGGTAAAGTGCGAACGAATCGCTCGATCTCGGCTTGAACATCCGCCGCTGCAAAATCTTTGCCAGTGGCGATTCGATCGCGAATCTGACGATCGCCAACGATTCTCATTCTGAGAGGCTCCGCCAACGCCAGTAGCAGCATTTTTGAGCCACCAATATCGATCCCAACTTGCAGATGCTCGGTCATATCGAATTTATACCTCGATCGAGTATTTTGCCAAAGCTCAAGGCTAGAGGGTGGTTCTCACAACCCAAATTTGTTAAGTAGTACTTTCGAGGCAGTTGTGGGGGCTTCTTATTTAGATGCAGGTTGCGATGTTGAGGCAATTCGTTATTCGATTTACGAACTATTTGATTCTGTGCCTGAAAGAGCTGGCGTTTCTAATTCTACTGGAGATCCAAAAAGTGAATTTCAGGTATTTGTACGGCAGAACACTACAATGTTACCTAAGTATGTCACCGATAGAATAGGTGGCTCGGATCATAGTCCAGAATTTGGATCAAAGGTTTATGTGGGTGAAAAGTTCTGTGGGGAAGGTAAAGGTCGTTGCAAAAAAGATGCCGAGAAACAGGCTGCTGAAGCTGCTTTGGCAAAGTTAAAACAGGATCAATTAATGTAGAGATTTAAACACCTGTATGTCCGAAACCACCCTTGCGCTCGCCCACAGTCGTTAACGCTTCTACCACTCGCTCCTGTGCCACACACACTTCCAGATACATCACCTGAGCGATCCTCGCCCCATGCCCAAACAGATGCAAATCCGCACCATGATTGATTAAGCCAACCCCCACCCAGTCGGGATAGTGTTCGTCTACAATTCCGGGCGCATTTACCACCGTAATCGAAT
>NZ_JANNDR010000414.1:0-18551 GCF_031378165.1 Chamaesiphon sp. OTE_75_metabat_556 | reverse complement strand
CCCGCCCAAATCGAGGCTGGAGTTGCCTATTCGGCGATCGCAGGCGAAGAACGTCCGTTAGGGATAGTACATCAACAGATTATGCTGGACTTTATGGAATGGTGGAGTTAGAAGATCTTGATCGCTCTGCTGACTGAGTGATAGTAATCGTAACTGACATTCCGACGGTCATAATTAACATTGATTGTGGCGCAAATGCTAACAAGATTAGGTAGAAAAATAATAATAATGAATAGATTAAAATAGCAGGTATACCCGATCTGCGCGGCGATCGAGAATTTATGTGTGGATACCAAGACTGAATCAAAACAGATAACGTATAACTAATAACTAAAAAATTAGCTGCGACAGTCAATACTAATTCCCATTCTTCAGGAAAATAGATCCCAAAGCGAGCATAACTGCCAGTCATCCGCTGACTGATTTGAGAGCTAGTTATCATCGCTAGACCCGAACAGCCAACTGCGGAAAATACCAAACTTAAAACAATTGGTGGCAGTGAAGCTGTAAGGGTGGCGAAAATTGCACCTAGATATAACAGCCCAATGAGAATTAAGCTGATCGCATCCCAAATCCAAGCATTAGGTACAGCCATTTGCCCCAGGGCAATTGTGTGTAATGGTAAGGCTAATAGTACTGCCCAATAAATTAATACTGGCACGCCAAGGAGCTTGCCCAGCAAGATTTCCCAAGGCTGTACTGGGGATAAGTTGACAAGATCTAGAGTGCCAGTGCGGATCTCCCGATCGAAATCTTTTGCAATTAAATAAATACCGCCAATTGCTAGCGCGAACCAGATTTCCCAATTGAGCAGTTCATAGAGATTCAGCCACCAAGAGCGTGTCATCCATTCATAAGGCATCCCAAACACTCTGAAATTGGGAAGGATAATTAGGGATTGAGCGATGAGGGAGATCGCTGTCGAGATCGCTAGATTTGGTGAATTTATCCGCGTTGTTAGTTCCCGCCCAAATTGAGGATTCCAGTTGCCAACACGGTCTAAAAATTGTTCTAACACGATTAATTAATAGCTAAATCCAATCGGGGGTTAAATGATTCGATCTGGCGTAATTTTTCATAAAGTTCGCGTTCGGCGGGGAGGAGATTTTTGGGTACGACAATTTGGATTTCGAGTAATTGATCGCCACGCTGACCATCTTCACCCGGAAATCCTTTACCCGCCAGACGTAATTTTTGGCCGGAGGTAACACTGGGTGGCAGACTGATTTTGACTAGTCCATCCAATGTCGGTACTTCAATAAAACCACCCAGCACAGCTTCGACGGGCGTTACGGGTAGCTGACAGTAGATATCGATCCCTTCGAGCCGAAAAAACTGGTGCGGAGCCACATTGATTTTGAGATAGAGATCGCCACCAGCGATTCCTTGTCCGCGCAGGCGGATTTTTTGACCAGACAGCATTCCGGCTGGCATCTCTACCTCCAAAGAGCGACCATCTTCTTGGATCGTAATCCGCTCGCGGCCGCCGAGATAGGCTTTATCGAGGGGTAAAGTGAGTTCGGCTTCGAGGTTTTTGGGGCGCACTGTTGGGGGTGCTTCGGCGAAGGTATTGCGATCGAGTGGGCGATCTGGATCGTTGGCAAAGCGTCCGCTGCGTCGATCGTTGGGACGCTCGGTGCGGGCAGATTGAGTCTCTGCCCGATTGAAACGATCGTTGTTAACGCTACTGCTATTAGCTTCTTTTTTGCGACCTAAAAGGCGATCGATAAAGGTATTAAAATCATCGCTAAATTCATCTTCATCTGTCGTCCGCTCTCTCGGCGGATTATTGGTCGGAGTTTTGGTGCGATTCTTGCGCCAAAAGCCAGCAAATTTATCATACTGCGATCGTTTGGATCGATCAGAGAGGATCTCGTAGGCTTCGCTAATATCTTTGAATTTGTCCTCAGCGGATTTGTCCCCAGGATTGAGATCGGGATGGTATTTCCGAGCTAGTCGCCGAAATGACTGTTTGATCTCATCAGCAGAAGCATCCCGCTTCACACCCAATAGCTCGTAATAGTTGCGAATATCTTGTTGCATTGGTTTCAGAATTCGGATGCGGGCAGGGAGCAGAGTTGAGACTTGAGGGTCGCAGGGGTCGGACAGCTACCACTCGATCCGCGACCCCAGATCCATCCGCGATCGCGATTGGCGAGCAGTCTGGGATTACTGCCAGCCTTCATCTTCATCATCCCAATCATCCCGAATTGGTTGGGGATTGGGATTGGGGCGACGAGTAGGGTTTGGGTTGGGCTGAGTGCGCCGTGAGTCCGAACGGTTATCTTCACCATAGCGAGGATTTCGCTCTGGTGGGTTGGAATTCGGCTCACTACCAGAGTAGCGAGAGTTGGTTTGGCGATTTTCTGGCGGTGTGGCACTCCGGCGGGGAGATCTTTGGTCGCGTGGAGCTACAGGAGCTGGTTCGTCATCCCAGAGATCTTGACGGGGTGCAGGGATATCATCAACGTAGTTGTCATCGCGCTGACGGCGGGAGCGATCGACTGGAGGGTTAGTTGGTGTCGATTGCTGGGGATAGTCATTATTGCTCCGATTGGAATTATAGTTGCTGCGGTCGTTGCGCTGAGTGGGATAGCGATCGTCGCGAGTATAACTGTCATTGTCTTGTCTCGCATAATCCGGGAGGGAACCTCGCAGTTGCGAGCCGCTATCATCGCGATTGCTGGGTTGAGATCGATCGTCATAATTATTGGAGCGATTCGATCGCGGGCGATCTCTGTTCGAGTCAGCGTAAGGATCTCTGGGCGGATTGTAGTTGCGATCGCTGGCATAGGGATCGTAATTTTGGGGTGGAAGCGCACCTCTGGAGTAAGACTGGTAATCGTTACCCCGATCGTAGTAGGGATCGCGCCGATTTCCATAGGGATTATAAACATCGCGATTATTATAGCCATCGCGATAATTGAAATCATCATCGTCGCCGACAAAGATATCCTTGAGAGTACCGAGAATCCCTTTATCTTCTTCTTCGGTAATCGTCTTCACCTGACGACTAAAGTCATAGAGGGCATCATCGAGTTCGGTTTTGATCTCATCGATCGATCGTTCATCCCCATCGGCGAGTGCTTCCCGTAGTTCTCTAACCAACCCCTCGATTTGTTTGCGTTGGGCATTGGCAAATTGCATCCCAAATTCGAGGGCGACTTCTCGCAGTTGGCGTTCGGCTTGATAGGATAACGCTTCGGCGCGGTTGCGTTTGTCGATTTTCTCGCGTTTTTGTTTGTCGCTGGCGGCAAATTGGGTGGCTTCATCGATCGCTCGTTGGACTTCGAGTTCGCCCAGAGTGGATGCACCTTGAATCGTGACTGTTTGTTCGCGGCCAGTGGTGCGATCCATGGCGGTGACTTGGAGAATCCCATTGGCATCCACATCTAGCGACACTTGCACTTGGGGAATCCCTTTCGGTGCGGGCGGAATCCCGGTCAGTTTGAACCGTCCCAGGGATTTATTATCGGCAGCCATTTCGCGCTCGCCCTGGACGACATGGACTTCGACCATCGTTTGATTATTCTCAGATGTTGAGAAAATATCCGATTTGCGGACGGGAATCGTCGTATTCCGGGGAATCAGTTTTTTCATCACGCCGCCGATCGTTTCCAAGCCCAGGGAGAGCGGTGTGACGTCGAGCAGCAGGATATCTTTGACTTCCCCAGCCAAGACTCCCGCTTGAATCGCGGCACCGACAGCGACGACTTCATCGGGATTGACGTTTTGATTGGGGCGGCGGTTGATAAAGCTCCGCACCAACTCCTGAACCGCCGGAATCCGCGTCGAGCCACCGACTAAGACGACCTCATCGATATCCTCAGGACTTAACTGGGCATCATTCATCGCCCGTTTAATCGGCCCGCGCAACCGCCCGATCAGATCGGCACACAACTCTTCAAATTGAGCGCGCGTTAGCCGCGTTTCGATGTGTTTGGGGCCATCGGCAGTCGCGGTAATAAAGGGCAGATTGATATCTGTAACCATCACCCCAGAGAGTTCGATTTTCGCTTTCTCTGCTGCTTCCGTCAGCCGCTGGAGCGATTGCCGTTCCTTGCGCAGATCGATATTTTCATCAGCTAGAAATTTTTCGGCCAGCCAATCGACGATCTTGCGATCGAAATCCATCCCCCCAAGCTGGACATCGCCACTAGTCGCTTTGACCTGAAACACGCCATCGCCGACTTCTAACACCGACACATCAAAAGTCCCACCGCCCAAGTCAAAAGCTAAAATTAGCTCGCTCTGACGTTTATCTAGCCCATAAGCCAGCGACGCCGCCGTCGGCTCATTCAAAATCCGCAACACATCTAATCCGGCAATTTTGCCAGCATTTTTGGTCGCTTGACGTTGAGAGTCATTGAAGTAAGCAGGTACGGTAATTACGGCACCCGTCACGGGTTCGCCCAGATATCTACTCGCTTCATCTGCCAGCTTTTGCAAAATCATTGCCGAAATTTCTTCCGGCGCATACTCGCGATTTTGCTTGGGACATTTTATTTTGACATTTCCATCTTCATCTTTGCGGATGGTGAAGGGCACTTGTTTGGCCTTGGGACTGAGTTCGCCGTATTTACGCCCCATAAACCGTTTGACCCCATAAAAAGTATTTTGGGGATTTAGTTCTGTCTGCCGCCGTGCCATCTGCCCGACCAAGCGTTCGCCGTCTTTGCTGAAACCAACGACGGAGGGAGTGGTACGCATACCTTCGGCATTGGCAATTACTACTGGTTTCCCGCCTTCCATGACAGCTACCACTGAATTGGTGGTACCCAGGTCGATGCCTACTACTTTACCCATCCGCTGTTTCCCTTGGTATGACTAATTTGTCACAAATATTGGTTTTATTTTATCCGATCGATTCACCGTTCGGGTGGTGATAGCACTACTCACTTCCCAATACAAAAGCGCGAGAAAATCCGATCGAGTACGGATTCGGTGACTTCTTCGCCAGTGACTTCACCTAATGCTCTAATCGCCTCGCGCAGGTCGATTGTCCAGAAGTCTAGGGGGAGTTGATGGTCGATCGTGGTTAAGACTTGTTGGAGAGCAGTTTGGGCGCGAATCAGGGCGGCGGCTTGGCGTTGATTGATGGCGATCTCGATATTGGCGGCATTGAGTTTGCCACCAGCGACGATGGCGAGAATTGCGGCTTCGAGTCGATCGATTCCCAGATCGATCGCGGCAGCAGTCTGGACGACGGTGATAATCCCCGCTGGTAAATCTAGTTTGGGTAGTGTGGGGACGAGATCGATTTTATTAGCAACGACGATCGTGGTGATCCCCTCGATTTGCGCGTAAATCTCAGCTTCTACTTGTGTCCAGCCAGCTTGCGCGTCGATCGTTAGCAGCACCAAATCGGCAGCTTGAGCGGCGGCACGCGATCGCGCGACGCCGATTTGTTCGACGACATCGGTGGTATCTCGAATCCCCGCTGTATCCAATACCTGTACGGGAATCCCGCCGACAATCAATTGGGATTCGACGACATCCCGTGTCGTCCCAGGGAGCGGCGTGACGATCGCTCGATCGCTGCGACTCCAGGCATTCAACAGACTCGATTTACCCACATTCGGACGACCGAGGATTGCTACTTTCAAGCCGCTCCGCAGTAGTTTGCCGCGATCGGCTGTCTTGACGATCTGGCCGATTTCGGTCGCTAAGGCGGCTAATTTGGCCTTGACGTCAGGTAAATCCAATGGCGGTAAATCTTCCTCAAAATCGATTCTGGCCTCAATCTCGGCGAGTAAATCCAGTGCTTGCGATCGCAATTGCTCGATCGGTTGGCGGAGTTTGCCTTGTAATCCAGCGATCGCGGTTTGAGCGGCGGCGGGGGAGAGGGCACCGACGAGATCGCTGATACTTTCGGCCTGGGTCAGATCGATCCGCCCATTTAGAAAAGCACGCAGCGTAAATTCGCCTGGTTCGGCGACTTTGGCACCATACTCGACACAGAGTTGTAAAATCTGCTGCACCAAGATAATCCCGCCGTGGCTGTGGATTTCGACCACATCTTCGCGAGTATAGGAGCGCGGCGCGAGCATCACCAATAACAAAGCTTCGTCGATCGTTTCACCACTCACTGGATGACGGACATAGCCATACAAAATCCGATGGCTCTCCCACTGCTGATGGCCGGGGATAACAAAAATTTGCCGTGCGATCTTCATGGCATCATCGCCAGATAGTCGGACGATCCCGACGCTCCCTTGTTGGGGGACGACAGCAGTAGCGATCGCGACAATAGTTCCAGTTTGCATAGATTGGGTGTGGAGTGGGGAATTGGGACGTGCTTAGTCTAAATTTGAAATTGGGAAGGGTGTCGTTACATTGGTGGATCGCCGCGCATAGATCTAGCCAAACAGATCGGAAGTTTCAGTCGATATTATGCTTGTATTCTTGTAGAATACTAACGTTTAGATCTAAAGCATCTATAGGGGTAGCTCATGACATCTTGGGAGTTTCTAATTCAGCGTGAGGGCGATCGCGGTTGGCGGACGATTAAAACCGGGAATCTCCAAATGACGGAAGGTCGCTATCGCATTGCGGCGACTAGTCAGCTCCTCGCTCCTCAGATGCAGACGCGGATTACCCATCAACCTCTCGGCGCAACGGCTTCCCACCAGCGAACGCGGACTGAAATCCACAAGATCGATCCGAGCGGATTGGCGATCATCATGCCTTTGACTCAGATCCAGTCAGGGATTTGGCAATTTGTCTGTAGTGGGATGACGCTCAATCACACTCCTTGGCATCAGATTCTCAAACTCCGAGTCTTACCGCGCCCCCAGTCTCCAATCCCCGCACTGGTCGATCCTGCCGCTGTCGCTGCCACCCCTGCGATGCCACAGTCCTCCAGCCGCCGAGCAGGGCACGAAGTATTTACAGATCGAGTGGCGACCGATGCGGTTAGTGACGATCTCCCGCAGCCCACAGCACCCCTGGTGTCGCTCTCGATGACTGGCGAACAGGAACCCTGGGCCGATGGTCTTGATCGATTGCTGGCGCAAATAGAGCGAGATTCCTTGCAAACTCGATCCCCATCGCCCGTACCATCGGCACCCCCCATTGGTATTCAGATCGCCGCGATTGACGATCGCCCATCCCAACTGATTAGTCTCAATCGATCGACTTTTTCGGGCATCATCCCCGGTCATCGACTGACCGTCAGTGGTGCCTGCAATTTACCACTTTTAAATATTAACCTGGTTCAAACTGTGAAGATCGAGAAGTTGGCGATCTGTTTGCGCCATCCGCAGACTGCCGAAATTATCGTTTCGATCGAACACGCTATCCCCCCCGATCTCGACAAATTTGGATTTAGCGGTCAGCTAGAACTCCCCACTGAGCTGAAAGTTAGCCTCCTCATCGGTGAGGTCAATCTGTACGACCGGCATCACATTCAGATTGCTTCTAGTGGCTTCACGATCGCTCTCAATCTCAATCCGCTCCAAGAATCCGAACGGTCGTTGCTGCAACTATTTGATCGCGATCGATCCACCGTCGCGATGGATCGACTCACTCAAGACTTAGACGTCGAAGCTGCAACCATCAGCGGGGGACATCCTTCACCTCGCACCCAACACTTTGCTACGCCCTCGACCATTCTACCTGTTAGTACGCCCCAGTATCCGACCGTACCACTTGCTTATCGACGAGAATCAGTGTTTGCCTACCAGCCAGAGATCGTGCCGATCAAAGCTCCAATAACTAGTCTAGATCCAGATCTAGAATCGATCGGCACCACTAATATTCAACCCTCATCGTCATTATTTACCCATGACATCACCGGCGATCTAGAGATCGATTTTGCCCGTCCGCCATTCGATCGAGTTCCAGCGCGCAATTATCCCAATTTAGAAATCGTGGTCGAGGATTAAACCACTTGCAGATATTCGAGAGCCTAACTTACTTCCAACACTCCCAACTCCCAACTCCCAAATTTCCTCACCAGCAACGTACCGCCTCGCACCAGCAAACACGACATGAAGATTTGCAAACTTTTATCAAATATTTGTGAGCCTTTTTCACCGACTAATTCAGATAAGATGAGAGGTGCAATCCATCCACCAAGGACTGAATATTTATGGCAGCTTCTTTTCTTCCGTCAATTCTGGTACCGACTGTCGGTTTGGTATTTCCAGCGATCGCCATGGCATTTCTGTTTATGTATATCGATCGGGATTCCATCTAGACCGATTTAGTACTCAAGACAGCAAAAAGCCGGACTAGTCCGGCTTTTTGCTGAAATAATGGCAGCAAACCTGAGATTTAACTACCCTGATCGTGATTACATCGACGATCCCAGTCCAGCGTAGGAGCCATAAAAGAAGAGGCTGACTACGACAATTACACCCATACCAGCAACAGTTGCTACTAGCCACAAGGGAATTCTTCCTGGTTCAGACATAATTTTGTTCCTTTTGTAAATATCCCAACAGCGATTGAATTAAAACCGATTAGTTAAAGAAATAACTAGTAAAGAGAATGCCGAGCGTAAATACCATTAACAAGCCTAAAAATAGGGAAGCTCTGTTGAGTTCGACTGGCTGATTGTTGGGGTTTGGAGTACGTTCCATAGTAATTTAAATCCTATCTTTGAATAAACTGCATCGCTGCGATCGCACCGATGAAAAATACAGTTGGGATGCCCAAAGTATGGACAGCCACCCATCTGACTGTGAAAATTGGATATGAGATAGGCTGATTTCCGCCACCGCTAGTCATTAGTTTTGCTCCTAAAATTCGGAAAAATTTAGTTTGAGATTTTATTTAGAGATCGATCGAACAGTTCGGTTTGAGTGTTTTTACTAGCGATCCAATTCCAGGTCTGGATTTACTACTAATGCCAACGCATTTATCGAATCGCTCTTTTCGATTCAAACCGTTCGCGTAGCGTCTCCGCAGGAGAATCGAGTCCGACTATTTCTTTTGAACGAATTTGTCGAGTTGATTTTTTGAGTCAAACCGATCCGAAACGATCGGCAGCTCTTGACGAGTTTGCGAAAAATACTCATCGGGACGAGGGGTGCCAAAGGCATCGTAAGCCAAGCCAGTGCTAACAAACAACCAGCCAGCGACAAACAATGCTGGAATCGTGATGCTGTGAATGATCCAATAACGAATGCTGGTCACGATGTCTGAGAAAGGACGTTCTCCGGTCGATCCGCCTGCCATAACTGCGTACTCCCAATCTAAAATATCTTTACTGGATCGAGTTTAACTCATAACATTGAAGAAATGTTATGTGTAAATGAGAAATTAGGCTGGAGATTTTAGGTTTTAGGGATGAGGGCTGTGGGTTGTCGAACCTCAGCCCTCATCCCTAAAATACACAGATTCAAGCATCAAACCTCATAAAACCTAAAGCCTAAAACCTAGGCCACACCTTGATACTCAAGTAAGATGCCCCGTTGACCGATAATAAAACCACGATCGGCACTAAAGAACAAAATCTTGTACAGATTTGATGGGACATCTTCTACAGCGGCATCCTTGAGCCAAGTTTTGCCATTGTCAGTGCTGACAAGTAAATCGCCACCACCACCAGAAACCCAGACTTCTCCAGGAGTGCGATAGGCCAAATCTAACAAACCGAGATTGGTTTTCTGTCCGGGGAAAACTTCATTTTCCCAGGCATCGGGTGTGGCTGGATTGCTAAATTGCAATTGCCCACCCCGTGCCAGCATCCACAACCGCCCATCATTAGCAAAGCCCATATTCGAGACACGGCGTGAACTATTCCGATTGTGGGGTTCCCAAGAATCTTGTCCGGGCGACCAGATCGAATAAAAGTTACCTTTGGCAGAAACGGCAATGTATTTACCCTCTGGCGATCGCGAGATCGTGCGGAAGACACCCACTGCGCCACTAACTAAGGCTTTCCAATTTTTCCCAGCATCCTTGGTCGCATAAATCGCCCCGATATCGGTGGTCATTTCTGCTGAGTCTTTACCCAGTGCCGTAACAGTGGCGGGAATCCCTGGTAATTTGGCACTGAGAGCGAGCCGCTCCCATGTTTTGCCAGTATCTTTGGTGTGCAACAAAATTGCCGGTTCGCCGACAATCCAGCCTTCATCACCAGCAAAACTAATCGAAGTGAAGCGATATTTATCGCTATCGAGTTCGAGTTTGCGATTTTCCCAAGTTTTACCACCGTCGTTAGTCTCCAAGATCGCCGCATCGCTACCAACTACCCAACCATGTTGGGGATTGCCAGTAAATGTCAGATCTTGAATATTGGATTCGGTCGGGAGCTGGATTGATTTCCAGGGACTAGTCGCTAGGGGCGTAATATGGCTACAACTGACACAAAAGATGCCGATCGCCAGCAGAGTAGCAGTTTGTTTGAAAATTCGTTTAAGCAGGTTCATTTGGTCGGAACGATTAATTATTTTTAATTTAAGGTGTACAGGCTGATGAAAATCACGATCCCGAGCATGAGTCCACCATAGATAAGCAAACTTTTTTGGCCGGGACTCATGGTATTGACCCCAAATCCATAGCTCTGATTTTCTTTGAACCCGTAACTTTCGGTAGTCCCGATATTCGTGAATACGGCTTTCTTCGCACCACAGTTCGGACACTTCCAGGTAATGGGCAGCACGGTAAATGGCGTACCAGCAATAATTCTCTGTTGGGGATCGCCCTTGTTGGGATTGTACTTATAACCACAGGCGCGACATTCAAATTGATCGTCATCGCTGGTGCCAGGTGCAACTGCTGGTTGCGAGTCGGTTGTAGATGCCAGATCTGCTGGGCTACTAGGACTATCTTGTTCTAGATCGCTCATAAACTTAATTTTTAATATTAGGCAATTATTAACATACTGTTACAAATTTTGGCATATTATGTCGATGTTTGGTATCTGGTAGTTAATTTGCCTTGCTAGTTCTACTCATTTGTTCTTAGCCCCCCTCCCAACTCCCAACCTTGTCATGTCTATCAAAAAAATCCTCTCGATCGGTTTGCTCATCTTTATCCCCATTTCGATCGCTGCTGAATATTTACACTGGGGAGATCTAGTCGTATTTATCACTTCAGCGTTGGCGATCGTGCCGCTAGCCATCTGGTTGAGCACTGCGACTGAAGAAGTAGCGATCGTCACAGGACCTGCCGTAGGCGGGCTGCTAAACGCCGTATTTGGCAATGCCACCGAAGTAATTATTTCGTTAGTTGCGCTCAAAGCGGGCTTAATCGATATTGTCAAAGCCAGTATTACAGGCACGATCGTCAGCAATCTCCTGTTGGCAATGGGTTTGTCGATGTTTTTGGGTGGATTGAAATACAAGGAACAGGAGTTTAAACCGATCGTCGCGCAGGTGAATGGGGCTTCGATGACGCTGGCCGTAATTGCCATCTTATTACCAACGATGGCGTTTTATTCCGCAAATCAATCTGATGCGTTTGCCGTCGAAAAACTCTCGATCGCGGTGGCAATTATTTTAATTGTAGTTTACGCGATGACCTTAATTTTTTCGCTCAAAACTCATAGCTATTTATATGATGTCAGTTTGGTCGATTTAGATGTTGAAACCACTGGCCACAAGCCGGATTTACGTTTGTGGCTGGGTATTCTGGTTGCTTCTACATTAGCTGTTGCCTATGAATCAGAGATGTTTGTCGGTGTCGTCGAATCAGCAACCAAAGGATTGGGTTTAACGCCTTTATTTACAGGTGTAATTTTGCTGCCATTAGTCGGCGGTGCGGCGGAATATGTTACTGCCGTGGGCGTAGCTCTCAAAAACAATATGGACTTGTCTGTTTCGGTGGCGATGGGTTCGAGTTTATTAGTTGCACTGCTGATGGCACCGTTACTGGTATTGGTGGGTTATGCGATCGGTCAGCCGATGGATCTAAATTTCAATCCGTTTGAAATCGTCGCTGTCGGAGTCGCCGTCATTGTGGCTAATCTGATCGCTCTAGACGGTCGATCGAATTGGCTCGAAGGAGTCTTGTTGCTAGCCACATATTTTATCCTAGCAGCGGCATTCTATTTTTTACCGATTTAAGTCTTGGTTAGCTTTGGTTGCAGATCGAACAGAATGTATGATGAGACTGTTATTTATCTACAGCAGATATTTAACAAGCCATTGTACCGAACTCAATCTCGATCGCGGTTGATAAGATTGTGTGATACCAACACAATCATGTCTAAACAAGCAATTTTATGATTACTTTCTCTAACCTTATTAAATTTGCTGGGGTCACGGCAGCATTAACAACTACTTTAGTTAATATCCCAAAAGCTCAGGCTGCAAGCTTAGTAGGTGTATTTGGAAATAGTTGTGCACGTTGTTCCTTTAGCCTCAGCACTATTAACAATTTTTACAATAGTGGCTTAACGGTCAATGGGCAGCCAGTTTCTTCGAGTATTTTGACAGGAACCTTGAGTACGAATAATTTAGCCAATCTCAATCTTTTGTGGATGGTTCAACCAGCTAACTCATATACCGCCAATGAAATTCAATCACTGAGCACATTTCTTTCAGGTGGCGGTCGTATTGCTTTTATGGGCGAACATGGAGAAATCGCTTCAAGTCAAAATAACCGAATTACTGCTGCAATTACAAGTCTAGGTGGAAATATTTCCATTAACAACACGCTTGTGGAAGGTGCCTTTCGCGATGTAAGCAGATCGAACGGTCAAATCTTAGAGAATCCACTAACTGAGGGGGTCAATACATATAATTATGCAGCTTTTGCGCCTCTTAATATTAGTGGCTCTGCGATTGCTTTGATGATAGGACAAGAAACTCCATCAAACATAATGATGGCATATCAAAATATTGGTGCTGGTAGTATTTTTGCTATTACAGATCAAAATGTTTGGGATAATGTCAGTATGACATCTACGAATGATAATGCACGTTTGTTTACAAATTTGATAGGTGCTAACACAGGCGCATCAACATCTGTCCCCGAACCTTTTACGATCGTCGGTACTCTCATCGGTGGTACCGCAGCGATGAGAATGAGAAAAAAACTCAAAGTAACGAAGAAGTAGTGAGCAGGTTCGATTAATTAGTTTCGAGTTGAAATTGTCTCAGTCAAAGTTGCCATCATCATCGCCAATTTAATCGCTCTAGACGATCGACTGAATTGGCTCAAAAGAGCATTTTTGCAAGCCACATAGTTTATTTTAGCTACAACATTCTATTTGACACCAATTCCACAAAGCTGCAATCGTCGATCGAGAGGTCGATAATTGCAGCTTTTCTTTATCTAACAAGAGAAAAATAAGCCATTGTACTGAGTCAAAAGCTGGTCTGAGTTGATAGAATTGCGACAAATGTACGTACGCTAGTACCGCATTTGACTCAATATTTCTTCCCACCACAAGATTGAGAACATGCCGATAAAAACAAAAATAGGTGTAGCTTCCTTACTCTCAACATTAGTAATGTTATCTGCTACAAGTAATGCTAGTGCCACCGGATTGATTTTTAGTCCCGTCAGCGGCGTCATCAATAATGGTGGACCAGGATTTGGTAGTCTAGCGGATACTTACAACCAAAATGGTTTGGCGACTAACTTTGTCAGTGGTGTCACTGATTTCGATAGTTATTTAGCACTGAATCCAACTCACACGTTTGCTTATTCAGGCAACGAGTGGTTTAGCAATTTTGGTACTCAAAGTACTACTGTCACTTACGATCTAGGTAGCGTGCGGAGTATCGATCGACTGGCTCTCTGGAATGAGGATGCATCAGGCATCGGTCGGCTCAATCTCGCCTATTCCACAGACAATATTACTTTTTCATCGCTGGCTGCGGGTTTAACTCCCTTTAATAACGCCCTCAATTCCGCATATCCAGCCGATGTATTTGCTTTTGCAACCACAAATGCTAGGTATGTAAGATTTGAAGCATCAGAATGTAGGCAATCTGTGTTTGCTGCTTGTGCGATCGGGGAAGTAGCTTTTTCAATTAGTAATCCGACTGTATCAGTACCCAACCGATTTTTGGCAAATAGTGCTACCGCAGCAGTCCCCGAACCATTGACGATCGCGGGTACTCTATTCGGTGGTACCGCAGTATTGAGAATTAGAAAAAGGCTCAAAGCTACTAACAAATTGTAATTTGACCTAATTAATTAGGATCGATCGACACATCAGACAGATCTGAAGATTTCATGAAATATCTTCAAATCTGTCTGTTTTTATGCATTAGTCTCGGCAATTTTTTACTTTTGTAAATTAAGTCGAAATCAGACTAGATCGATCGGCTCGATCGTGACTAAGCCATTTTACTTAATTGAGGTTTATTTGAAGTCGATCACGAGCAACAATGTAGGAATTAATACTACCAGGATAGACTTTGCTCTAATAATAAGCCATTTTGCCGAATCAGGAACCTGTTGAAGTTGATAGGTTTGTGGTTGCTATACCTACGGCTTGTGTGGGAGTAGGACACATAATGTTTGTTGTGCTTTGCGCTCGAATGCTAAAACCATCACAAAATGTTGCAAGCTAAATCTACTGATGTATTCAGTTTTTGAGGCTTCAAAAATTTTGTCGATCGGGTAGTGATTAAAATTTTCAGTCAATAACAATTATGAATACTTTGTCCAGAGAATCAACATTTTTCACGAAACCAGCAAAATCTCAAAGTAGTTTCCACCTAAAAGTTATTGGGTTTGCTGTGACTTCCCTCGCCATGAGTTTGGCGATGACTGGAGTAGCTTCAGCCGCCGCGATCAGAACGGGATTTGACAGCAATACTTTAGCTCGAAATGATGATGGCTCTACTGGGCTAGTGAATCTTGGCTTCACAGCTAATTTCCTGGGGACTAACTACACCCAAACTTATGTCAATAACAACGGTAACTTAACTTTTAATGCGCCATTAAGTCAATTCACTCCTACTCAGATTACTGCTGGTAGTGCGCCAATTATCGCACCATTTTTTGCAGATGTAGATACCCGTGGGACTGGCTCTTCACTTGTCAGTTATGGAACAGGCACAATTAATGGGAATGCTGCTTTTGCCGCTAATTATGTCAATGTCGGCTATTTTCCTAATGCAACCGATAAACTAAATAGTTTTCAAGTTGTCCTCATTAATCGTAACGATACTGGTGCGACTGGCAACTTTGATATTGAGTTTAACTACGATCGAATTCAGTGGGAAACTGGTAGCGCGAGTGGTGGTACAAATGGCTTCGGTGGTACACCCGCTCGTGCTGGTTACTCTAATGGTGCAGGGACATTTTACGAGTTTACTGGTTCTGGGGTTAGTGGCGCTTTCTTAGACGGTGGATCGAATTCTCTGATCGCAAACAGTCTTAATAGTGATGTCTTGGGTCGCTATACCTTCAATGCCAGAAATGGCGGGGTTGTTACACCACCGACTACAGCAGTTCCAGAACCGTTTACGATCGTCGGTACTCTCATCGGTGCTGGTACTGCATTGCGGATGAGAAAGAGACTCAAAGTTACTAATAAACTGTAGATTGGTTTTAGTTTATTAGGTTCGATCGAGACACCAGTTAAGTTTGCGGGTTTGAGATAATACCCCTGACTTAGCTGGTGTTTTGGCTGATAATGTAAGTGAAGAGCGAGCTAATTGACTCGTCCAAATTTATCGTCATACTATGCCCCAATCGTCAGAAATTGCTGTTGAATTTCGAGATGTCGGCTTCGAGATCGAGCGAAGGCAGATCTTATCCTGCTTGAATCTGAGCATTTACCAAGGGGAAACGATCGTCTTATTGGGGCGCAGTGGTAGTGGCAAAACTACCACCCTAAAATTAATTAATCATCTCGTCATCCCCACCACAGGATCGGTCTTGGTGAGCGATCGATCGACGACAGAGTGGGATACGATTAAACTCCGGCGGCGGATTGGGTATGCGATTCAGGATATTGGCTTGTTTCCGCACTTTAGTGTCAGCGAAAATATCGGACTGGTGCCATCACTCGAACAGTGGCAAGCACAACGGATCGAGGCACGGGTGAACGAGCTACTAAACTTGGTGGGATTGGAACCGGAAATTTTTGCGCGCCGCTACCCACACCAGCTTTCGGGAGGACAACGCCAGCGCGTGGGTGTTGCCAGAGCTTTAGCTGCCGATCCGCCGATTTTATTGATGGATGAGCCGTTTGGAGCACTCGATCCGATTACACGGCTGGAATTACAGCGACAGTTTCAATATTTACAGCGACAATTAGGGAAGACGGTGGTTTTTGTCACCCATGATATTCAAGAGGCTTTCTTGTTGGGGACGCGGATTGGTTTGATGTATGAAGGTAATTTAGTCGTGCTCGGTACCAAGACCGAATTTTTGCAATCGCAACATCCAGAAGCGCGAGCTTTTATTGCTTGTTTGAATGCATGGGAAGGTGGGGATAATTGATAATTGATAGCGTTGTTGTCAGCAAAATGCGTAAAACCCTGTACTAACAATAATTTGCTTACATTTTGGGGCTTTAAAATCATAATTTCGGTAAGAATAGTTTGAGGAAATTGTTTTGGTTTCAAATGCAGATATTGGGGAGATTATTCTTAGAAGTGGCGAGCACTTAATCTTAGTCGCGATCTCGATGGTGGTGGCGATCTCGATCGGGATTCCGTTAGGGATTGCGATTACCCGTTATCCGAAATTAGCTCCACCCATTCTCGGCGTGGCAAATGCGCTGCAAACTATTCCGAGTTTGGCGATCTTTGGGTTTCTGATTTCCGTCCCCTTCCTGGGTGGCATTGGTAAAAATCCGGCCATTGTGGCGTTGACGCTCTATGCTTTACTACCGTTAATTCGGAATACCTATGTCGGCATCAATAGTGTCGATCCGGCGGTGCGAGAGGCGGGGAGGGGGATGGGAATGACCGATCGACAATTACTTACCCAGGTAGAGCTGCCACTAGCTTCAGGCGCAATTTTGGCGGGCATTAGGGTAGCAACGGCGATCTCTGTCGGTGTCGCCACGATCGCCGCCGCGATTGGTGGTGGTGGCTTGGGCGTATTTATTTTTCGGGGACTGGCAACGATCGACAATCGCTTGATTTTGATGGGTGCGATTCCCGCTGCGGCGATCGCACTAGGGACAGATGTGGCGTTGGGATGGATCGAGCAGCGACTCAGACAGCAACCACAGCGGCGGGGCAAACTCGATCGTCAATATGCGATCGGGGGCGGAATTTTAGCTGTCATCATTGCTGGCTCAATTGGTGCAAATTATCTCAATGCACCCCAAACAATTGCGATCGGCTCAAAGAATTTTACCGAGCAAGTGATTCTGGGCGAACTCCTCTCTCAACAGATTGAAACGCATACTAAATTGAAAGTCGATCGCCAATTTAATTTAGGTGGGACATTCATCTGTCATGAGGCCGTTAAAGCTGGCAAAATTGCCGGTTATGTCGAATATACCGGCACGTCACTCACGGCCATTTTAAAACAAGCACCGATTAAAAATCCGCAAGTAGTTCTCGATACCATCAAGCAAGCATACGATCGCCAATTTCAACTAGCAGTCATGTCACCGTTGGGATTTGAAAATACTTTTGCGTTCATCATCAGAAATGAAGATGCCCAACGGTTGCAAATTAAGACACTTTCGGAAGCTGCTAAATATACACCCCAAATGCGCGGTGGCTTTGGCTATGAATTTCTGGAGCGTCAAGATGGTTATCCAGCCTTAGCAAAGACTTATGGGTTGAAATTTGCCAAAATTCAGCAAATGGAATTTAGTCTGATGTATCCCGCACTCAAACAAAAGAGTGTCGATCTGATCGCTGCTAATTCTACTGATGGTTTAATTCCAGTACTAAATTTGACGATTTTAGCAGACGACAAAAAATATTTTCCGCCTTATCAAGCTGTACCTATTTTCAATCGAGCTACGCTCAATAAATACCCAGAAATACAGCCAGTAATTGACAAATTAGCAGGATCGATCTCTACTCAAGACATTCAAAAGATGAATTATCAAGTGGATAAAAAATCTCTGTCTGTCGCCCAAATTGTCAGAGAGTGGCGTAAATCTAAAAATCTAACTTAGATGGTGCTAGATCGATCGGCTTAAATCTTTAAGGGGCGGTACTTCATGTCCACCCCGACAGCTCGATCTGAGTAGATCGATGCCCAACACTAATGCTCTACTTGAGTTTTTACAAACCAGTTGCCTCATCGTGAGCATTAGTCTCAGGATCGGCACCCATATTGGCAACTAAGTTGCGTAAAACAGAGATTTGTTCGGCATGTTCTAATGCTTGAAGTTTTGCCAAACATTGAGCGGCGTCCTCAGACATTTGATAGTCGGCGGGCATGGGGATAATTTCTGTCTGATCCATACCTTGTGCGAGTAAATACCAAAATAACAGTTTAGTGGTATCGCTGAGTGCACCGTATTCGCGACTAATCAAGCTATTGTTACCTTCGACCAAATCCCGTTGGATTTGTAATTGCTCTTCGTGGCTCATTTCGGCCACTTGCTTGAATAAACCTTCAGCAATTGTCGGTGCGGCGGTACTCGCTCCAGGCGCAGCAGGTGTAATTGACTTGCCGACTTCTTGATAGATAAACCACAGTAAAGCGAGCTGTTG
>NZ_JANNDR010000408.1:0-3809 GCF_031378165.1 Chamaesiphon sp. OTE_75_metabat_556 | reverse complement strand
CGCCGCGAAAGCCAATTAATTCAGCAAATATTTCCGGCTGGGGTGGCAGTGAGTTCGACCAAAGGTGCGACCGGACATACATTAGGTGCATCGGGTGCAATTGGTGTTGCTCTTTGCCTGCAAGCGATCTCGACTCAGACTTTACCGCCGTGTGTGGGATTGAAGCAACCTGAATTCGATCTGGATTTAGTTACAGTTCCGCGCCCAACAGACGTCAATAATTTACTATGTCTGAGTTTTGGCTTTGGCGGACAGAATGCGGCGATCGCTCTGAAAAAATGGGATGAATTATTCCTTGCTTAACTCTCTAACTCTTTAACAACAGCCCTGTACAGAAAGCCAAGGATCGATCGGCTATGATAAAAAAGTCGGTTCTATTGGGTGATGGGCAACTTTAGACCAGAGGATTAAGCAAATTTCTTTTTTGCGATGGAGGCATCGACAAATGATCAATAGCCAGCACTTTAGCTTTGATATCTCGATCTTGTTATTAGCGATCGCCTTGATAATTCATACGATCTGTGAGGCCTGGATTCCGGCATATCATCAAGTCAAACCAGGCTGGAAATCGGTCGTTTTCGATCAGGCACTTTTCTTGGATAATTTGCCTATTTTTATCTCGGCGATCGGTGCTGCTGTCGTTAGCTGGAAATGGCCGATCGTCGGTGGCATTTTGCCCGCCATCGGTTTGACTCACCCCCTACTAGACCATCTGGGCTTGAGTTGGCACGATCGACAACTCCGACCTGGCAGTTGGACGGGACTATTGTTCGTATTTCCTTTGAGCTTGTGGGTCTATGCTGTGATTTATGCTGATCGGCTGCTCGCAGCTCATGAATTTTTGATTAGTGGGGCAATCGGATTGGCGATCTCCGTGTGGCTACTCTGGATGGCTGTGCGTGAATCAGCAGAGCTTCGTTAGAGGATCGACAATGGCGGAATTCCCGAACACCTGCAATCTGATCAGTCATCCTGACTCATCTGTTCGGAAGTTAGCGATCGAGACTCTCAAGGAGATCGACATCTTTAACTGTTCTGAAGATAGCTATGGCTATGTCTTCTATGTACTTCAGTGCACCTAACAACGCTGGCTAGATTTACTTTAAATGCGATGCGATCCGACCCAATACTTCTCGGTTAATCTAAAAACTAGTTAGTCCGCGTAGGCGGACTTTGCATAACTAGCGGCGACTTTAGTCGCTAGCAGTTCTTAACCGAGAAGTATTGCGATCCGACCCCTCTGAGCAGTTTAAAATGAGGAATTTAGATCGAATAATACAAGGGAAAAGATTTTGCTTCCTTGGGTTTGATATACACCTTTTGCTGCGGCTCCAAGTGTAACTCGTCGAATCGATCGCGTGTCAAATGAGCCGAAATAACTTGCCCGTCAGCCAGAGCTAACTCAGCTTGAATCTCCCACCCCAGATGAATGATCCGCGTTACTGTCGCGGCTGTCAGCGTACTATCTGGCTCAGTCTCGATCGAGATATCTTGGGGGCGGAGATAGACTTGAGGATGATTGGCTTCAAAGCCATTATTTTGAAAGATATCCGCACTGCTGGGTAGGACATTCACCGGGCCGATAAAACTCATCACAAATGCACTCGCTGGCCGATCGTAAATCTCCGCTGCCGTGCCGACTTGCTCGATTTGGCCTTTATTCATCACCACGATTTTGTCGGCTACTTCCATCGCCTCCTCCTGGTCGTGGGTGACGAATACTGTCGTCACATGTACCTCGTCGTGGAGGCGGCGCAACCAGGCGCGCAAATCCTTGCGGACTTTGGCATCCAAAGCCCCAAACGGTTCGTCTAGCAATAACACCTTGGGTTCGACAGCAAGCGATCGAGCCAAAGCGACCCGCTGTCTCTGTCCGCCGGATAATTGTGAGGGATAGCGATCGCCCAATCCCGACAACTGGACTAGTTCTAATAATTCATCGGCTCTCGCTTTGATTTTGGCCGGACTAGCCTTGCGAATCTTCAGTCCAAAGCCAATATTTTCCCGAATCGTCAGGTGCTTGAACAGAGCATAGTGCTGGAACACAAAGCCGATATTCCGCTCTTGGACACTTTGATTGGTAGCATCCGTCCCTGTGAGCCAAATTTTGCCGCTATCGGGTGTCTCCAGCCCAGCAATCAACCGCAACAAGGTAGATTTCCCCGAGCCAGAAGGCCCCAATAGAGCTACTAGCGCGCCCGATTCAATTTCAAGATCGACACCGTCTACAGCTTGAAAGCTACCAAATTGTTTCGAGACATTTTTTACTGATATACCCACTGTTAAAAGACCTTATAAATAAATTTAGTAATTAAATTAAGTTAAATCCCTGCACGTCACTACCTCAACCGCAGCAAACCCCTTCACTATTTACTCTCCACTATCCACCACCCTCTATGCCCTACCCCGTATTCCCTATCCCCTAAAATAACTACTCCAGATCGAGCGGAAAACCGTGATATCTTAAATATACTATTCATCGAACTGCCTGTGGAACTATCTTCTCGACTAGAATATGCTTTAGTTGCGCTGCTGGAAATTGCCGATCGACAGGCACAAGGGAAGCCACTGAAGGTGAACGAGATTGCGGCTAGTCAGTCCTTACCCGATCGATATCTCGACCAGATTTTCACATTGCTCAAACGTCAGGGAATTCTCTCCAGTCAGCGGGGGATGAAAGGAGGTTATTTGCTAGCCAGAGAGCTATGGCAAATTACCTTACTCGATGTCGTCATCGCGATCGAAGGTGGTGGCGATCGAAAAAAAGTCGATCCAACTACTCCGAATACGCTTGAAAAAACCGTCATCGTTCAAACATTTACCGGGATTAAAGATTCGGTCAATGAGATTTTGCAAAGTTATACGCTCCAAGATTTAGCAAAGACATTGGAGACTCAGAGGCAGAGCAGTCCGATGTATTATATTTAGATATGTAGGTTGGGTTTCACTTTGCGCTGCCCAACTTACGCTCTCTACCCAACCTACGATCGATCCTTAATTCTTGTTTTGCTTTCTAAAATTTCCTTAATAACTAACGTCACAGCCGCGAGTAAAGCAAGTAATACTGCTGCGGAAAAAGCAGCTTCGGTGTTGTATTGTTTATATGCTTCTTCAACAAATAACGGCAGACTTTGAGTCGTATTAGCGACATTTCCCGACACCACCGAAACCGCCCCAAATTCACCCATCGCGCGGGCATTGGTTAACAACACACCATACATCAAACCCCAACGAATATTCGGTAGCGTTACTCGCCAAAATATCTGCCAATCGCTGGCTCCCAGAGTTCTGGCGGCTTCCTCTTGATCTACTCCTGCTTCTTCGAGGACGGGAATCACCTCTCGCACCACGAATGGCATACTCACAAACGCAGTTGCTAACGCCATACCAGGGAACGCAAACACGATATCGATGCCGCGATCTTGCAACCAGCCCCCAAACCAGCCTTGGCGTCCGTAGAGCAGCATAATCATCAAACCAGCAACGACTGGGGAAATGGACAGCGGTAGGTCGATAATACTTAATAATAAAGTTCTACCTGGAAATTGATGCCGCGCGATCGACCATGCCGCACACAAACCAAAGACCGTATTAATGGGGACGGTAATCAATGCCAACAAGAGGGTGACTCGCACCGCACTCAAGAAATCTGGATTGGTAAGATTGGCTAAAAATGGTTCGATCCCTTTGTGAAAGGCTTGATAGAAAACATTAATTGCCGGAATATAGATAATCAGACTAATATAGCCGATCGACAACCCGATTAAAACGATCGGTACCCAATTAGGTGGCTTTTGATTTGGCCCTTG
>NZ_JANNDR010000394.1:0-16023 GCF_031378165.1 Chamaesiphon sp. OTE_75_metabat_556 | reverse complement strand
TTTCGATTGGGTTTCACTGGCGATGAATCGGTAGGGGCACTTAATGAATTTGCCCAACCCAGTCATAGCCCCAAGCCAAAGCTTTAATATACACCGTCAAAGGCGCGCGGGGGAAGGGGATGACATCGCGGATATTAGTCATGCCAGTCATGAATTGTACCAACCGCTCAAATCCCAAACCAAAGCCAGCATGAGGAACCGTCCCATAACGGCGGAGATCCAGATACCACCAATAATCTGCGGGATTTAAACCTTGAGCGATCAATCGGCGTTCGAGTACGTCGAGGCGTTCTTCCCGTTGGGAACCACCGATGATTTCGCCGATTTTGGGAGCGAGGATATCCATCGCCGCGACGGTTTTATGATCATCGTTCAGCCGCATGTAGAAAGCTTTAATTTCGACGGGATAATCGGTGAGGATAACTGGCTTTTTAAAAACTTCTTCGGCGAGATAGCGTTCGTGCTCGGATTGGAGATCGAGTCCCCAACTGACGGGATATTCAAATTTCTTGTCAGATTTTTCGAGTAAGGATATCGCGTCAGTATAAGTCAATCTTTCAAATTGATTGTTGATGATATTCTCAGCAGTCGCTAAGACTGACTTATCGATCCGATCGTTAAAAAATTCCATATCAGCTTGGCAATTTTCCATCACATATTTGAAGATGTGTTGGAGAAATGCTTCGGCGAGATTCATATCTTCTAAAAGATCGCAAAAGGCCATCTCTGGCTCGATCATCCAGAACTCTGCTAAGTGGCGTGAAGTATTCGAGTTTTCGGCGCGAAAAGTCGGCCCAAAGGTGTAAACATTGCTAAAGGCCATGGCCATCACTTCAGCTTCCAATTGGCCGCTGACGGTCAAATATGCCGCCTTGCCAAAGAAATCTTGGCTGTAGTCGATCTCTTTGTCGGGTGTCAGGGGGACATTTTTGAGATTGAGGGTGGTGACATTAAACATTTCCCCCGCACCTTCGCAGTCGCTAGCACTGATAATCGGCGTATGTACCCACAAGAAGCCGCGCTCTTGGAAGAACTGATGAATTGCTGCCGCACAGGCGTTACGGACTCTAAACACCGCGCTGAGAGTATTCGTGCGCGATCGCAAGTGGCCGATGTCGCGCAAAAATTCAAAGGAGTGGCGTTTTTTCTGGAGTGGATACTTTTCGGGATCGGCTTCGCCATAGATTTTGGCCTGACTGGCTTTGACTTCGACGCGCTGTCCTTTGGCGGGGGACTCTACCAACTCGCCGACGATCTCGATCGAGGCACCCGTGTTAATTTGTTTGAGGATGGTGGCGTAGTTGGGGACATCTTTGTCAATTACTACCTGAATATTTGCCATGCAGGAACCATCGTTGATATCGACAAAGGCAAATTCCTTGGCTTCGCGCTTACTGCGAATCCAGCCTCTGACAGTCACAGCATCTCCAGGATTTCCGCCTCGGAGGATTGTAGCAATATAGTTAGTAATCATCTTCGTCGAGCTAGTAGATCGATGTAGGTAAACCCCACTCTATTAGTCTGCCATATTAGATCGAGAGGCGTATCAACAGATTAACTGTTAATACGCCTCAATCACTCTACAAATTTTAAATTGCTAGCCGTTCGACAATTTGTAATTTACCGACAAATAACTGTATCCGTCACTCCTGCTCGATCTGTGCGTTCTGAATTGCTACATTCCGCACCGTGCTTGAATATCCTAATCGAGATCGGCTCGCGATTGGTCGTAGAACCATTCGCCGCGATCGTCATATTTTTTCCCGTCGTAAAATTAATTACGAGTGGGAGTTTGCCAATCGCTTGCTGTGTCGTACTGCTGCGCGATCGATCGTGCTTGGTCATAGTATAGCTACCCCAGAGAGTGCTCCCAGTCTTGCCACTATATTCAACTCGATACTGTACCTGGTCACTAAACGGATTTCCGAACGTCTGAACACCTAACAACCCAACCCCGGTCACGAATGACCACAAAACATACACGCTTTTCACAGCTTTAGTTAATCCAATGCTACATAATGCTAATATACCCAGTAAATCGAGTGAAAACATGCGCGAAATACTTAAATAATTATATGCTTTCGGGTTTTTACCTGAACTTACCGATCAGGTCTAAGCAACACGCCTTAAAGCACTACTGGATAATGGATTGAAGTATGCGATCCCCGATAGATAAATGGCAAAAATAGGTCAAAATTAGAGTGCAATTGAGTATATTTTCGTACAAGCTACATGGGATTACCATTTCTTGTAGGATAGAAACTTCCCAGACATGACAATCTTGACCCGATCTCCTTTGGGATCGACTTCTTTTTCGACATCCATCGTGAAATCGATCGCGCTCATGATCCCATCACCAAACTTTTCCTGGATGACACTTTTGAGCGGTAGTCCATAAACCTGGATAATTTCGTAGAAGCGATAGACGAGTGGATCGGTAGGGACGATCGGCCCGATCCCTTTGATGGGATACTCTGTCAGCAGATCAATGTAGATCGGATCGAGATCCAGTGCGGTGACTAGTAATTTCGCCTCATCTTCAGACATCGTTGCTTGCTGGTAGAATACCGCTGCAATCCAGACTTCATCGCGATCTAAGATCTGCTCCAAATCGGCAAAACTCAAACCTTTGGCTTTCTTGGCGGCAAACAAGTGGCTGACAATCTCTGGCAATTCCATTGGTAATTTACGATCCTGAGCTATTTGTACGCCTCAACTATAGGCGAAATCGGCGATCGAAAGAGTTAGCAACGAACACCTCCAACTTAAAGCATCGTCATGACACAGGTTGGCTCTTCATCATCGATCGAGTCAGCATGATTAACATCTTGGCTGGAACCAGGCAATTTCGATCCAACTATCGCAAATATATTTAGCCTATCGCCCTAGCGTTAAAACCGATACACTGCCACGTTAATCTGCCTACCAATCTAATCCCCGTAAAATTCTTTCTGAGTAACGCTTTTAGACCGATCGAGTCGATCGAGGGTGACTCGATCGAGTAGAGTGGAAGTACCTGCCCTATGCCCTTGGATGGATACTTCTATGGACAATAAGACAGAGTTATTATCAAAAATTCAAATCTGGGTGGCCGATTTAGGCGTTAAAGCAATCTCTGCAATCGTACTCGTACTGATCGGCATCCAGCTTGCGCGGTTTCTCCAAGCCATAGTTGCCAAATCGATTCAAAAAGCCAGAATCGACGCCACGCTGGTCTTATTTGCTAGCAATCTGGTATATATTTCTGTAGTGGCCATGACGATCGTGGTGGCACTGGGGCAATTAGGCGTCCAAACGGCATCATTTATTGCGATCTTAGGTTCGATCGGGGTGGCGATCGGTTTGGCACTTCAAGGCTCTTTATCAAACTTCGCGGCGGGGATTCTGATTATCGTCCTGCGCCCATTCAAAGTCGGTGACTATATTGAAGGGATCGGCATCGGCGGGACTGTCAAAAAAATTCACCCGCTCAACACAACATTGATGACTCCAGATAATCGCACGATTATCGCCCCCAATCGCAAGTTGTTTGACGATTGCCTTACCAATCACTCCGCCCAGCCTCACCGCCGGATCGACTTAGTATTTGGTACCAGATATGAAAATGATGTCGATCGCGTCAAGCAAATCATCTGGGATGTCTTGGACAGCGATCGCCGGATTCTCGTGGAGCCGAAGACACTCGTGGGTGTGTTGGAGTGGGGGACGCTCGGTATTCGCTTTGCAGTACGCCCGTGGGTAAACACGGCTGACTATGAAGATGTTTACTTCGAGATGCAGGAAAAGATTAAGAAAAGGTTTGATGAGGAGGGGATTGTGGTGCCGTGCGAACTGCCGAGATGGTGAGCGATCGAGATTGAAATAAGCTAACTTATTGGTGATTGTGGCCATGCCTATATCGATCGGCTGTGCTGTCTGGTCTTATCCCGGTTGGGTGGGCGAAGTGTATCCACCCAAAACTCCTGCCAAAGACTATCTGCGCGTCTATAGCAATCATTTCCCGGCGGTGGAGGGGAATACAACTTTTTATGCGATTCCCGATCGAGCTACTATTGATCGCTGGATCGCTCAAACGCCATCGGGATTTAAGTTTTGTCTGAAGTTTCCCCGTGCGATTACTCACAATGGGTTGCTGGAGCCTTATCTCCCAGCCGCGCAAGCATTTATTACCCAGATGCTGGCTCTGGGAGATAGGTTGGGGGTGGTCTTTATTCAGTTACCGCCCAATTATGCACCGAGTGACAGATTTACAGATTTAGCCGCATTTCTAACCAGGCTAACCTGTCGAGATATCTCGAACAGCTTGCTGTCTGTCTTGTCGCGTTCTATGCCGGAGGAAACCTCCGGCTCACGCGCCGCTGCGCCAGCAATCGCACTCGAAGTCCGGCATCTAGATTGGTTCAAATCTCCCCATCGAGAGCAGTTAAATGAGCTGTTACACAAATTAGCGATTGGTCGGGTTATTCTCGATTCTCGACCGATTTATGAGGCAACTACAGATCAAAAAATTGCCTTTGAATGTAAGAAACCGCGCGTACCGATCGAGTTAAGTCTGACAGCTCCGTTTAGCTTGATTCGCTATGTTTCTCACCCCATTTTGTCAGCGAATCAAGTATGGCTGGAAGGTTGGACGAGTCAGCTTCAGAGCTGGTTGCGTGCCGATACCCAGATCTACCTGTTCGTTCATTGTCCGATCGAGCTTCGATCGCCAATAAATGCACGTTATCTACATGAGATTTTTACCCAGTCAGGGATTCTCCTCAACCCCTTACCACCGAGATTTGTCGATGATACACCAGTGCAATTGAAGCTGTTTTGAACTAGGGATAGAAACTCATCTGGGGTAAACCGAGGGTTTCATCCCAACCCATCATCACGTTGAGACATTGGATCGCTTGTCCGGCTTGACCTTTGATCAGATTATCGATCGCTGAAACGACAATTACCCGTCCGGTGCGTGCGTCAACTTCAACAGCGATATAGCAAAGATTGGTACCTGCCGCCCATTTGGTTTGGGGATAGATACCAGCATCCAAGACTTTGACAAATGGGGAAGATCGGTAGAAAGCTTTGTAAATAGTAATTAGGTCTTCAGTCACCAAGCCTGGATCGCGGATCGTGGCGTAGACAGTGGCGAGAATACCGCGCACCATCGGCATCAAATGCGGCGTAAATTGGACTTTGACCTCATGGCTGGCTAGATCGCTACAAACTTGCTCAATTTCGGGAGTGTGGCGATGGGCGGCGATGCTGTAGGCGGTAATACTATTATCAGCTTCTGCCAGCAGGAGGTGGGTTTTGGCTTGTCTGCCGCCGCCAGAGGTACCGGATTTGGCATCGATGATGGCGGTATCGGCATCGATCAAACCTTGCTTGAGCAGGGGAGAGAGGGCGAGGAGGCTAGCGGTGGGATAGCAGCCAGGGCAGCCGACGATTTTGGCATTCCTGAGTTTGGCGCGATAGAGTTCGGGCAAGCCATAGACCGCCATGGCTGCGGTTTCGCGATCGGTTCTCGCCGTCTTGTACCATTGAGTATAGACATCGAGATCGCTAAACCGATAATCTGCCGATAAATCTAAAACGCTGCAACCCTGGGCAATTAATTTGGGAGCGAGTTCGCAAGCTAGACCGTTGGGGAGGGCTAGGAACACCGCTTTGCAACGAGAAGCAATGACATCGACATTGATCGGTTCGATCGTCAGATCGACAACATGAGCTAGATGGGGATAGAGATCGCCAAACTTTTTGCCCGCGCTACTATCGCCACCTAAATAGGCAATCTCGATCGCGGGATGATCTTGCAATAGGCGCACTAACTGGACGCCGCCATAACCTGATGCACCCACAATCCCAACTTGAAGGCGTTCGATCTGCTCACCCATGAATGTTATGACCTATATAATAAGAAAGCGACTACCATCTTCATGGTGGAAAATTTCAACTAGTTTGGCTCTCAATTCAAAACTAATTTTGAATTTCCCAATCTAACAATGTAGATTTTGCTACATTGTCGATCGAACTGGAGTTTTGACTCGCTTTGACGGACTATATAGTTTACCAACATTTTACCGATCTGTGATAGCAACTTCTTCTGCCGACCCTACCAATTTTGAATTTGACCCGATTTCTACCGCCCTATCGGACTTTGCAGCGGGCAAAATGGTCGTGGTGGTAGATGATGAAAATCGGGAAAATGAGGGCGATTTGATCTGTGCGGCGCAAACGATCTCGGCTGCGGATATTAATTTCATGGCGGTCAATGCCAGAGGCTTAATCTGTCTGGCGATGATCGGGCAGCAGTTAGATCGGCTGGATCTGCCACTGATGGTGACAAATAATACCGATCCCAATCAAACTGCTTTTACAGTTAGTATCGATGCCAGTTATAGATTAGGTGTGACAACTGGCATTTCTGCTGACGATCGCGCCCGCACCATTCATCTGGCGATCGATCCCAATACTAGACCTGAAGATCTCCGCCGTCCGGGGCATATTTTCCCCTTGCGTGCCCAGGAAGGTGGCGTACTCAAGCGGGCGGGACATACCGAAGCTGCCGTGGACTTAGCTAGACTAGCGGGGCTAGCACCGGCAGGTGTCATCTGTGAAATTCAAAATTCCGACGGCTCGATGGCGCGACTCCCCGATCTGATTGAGTATGCTCGCACCCACAATCTGAAAATTATTAGTATTGCCGATTTAATTAGCTACCGTCTCAAACACGACAGGTTCGTCCATCGCGAGGCAATTACCAAGTTGCCCAGCCAGTTTGGACAGTTTCAGATCTATGGCTATCGCAATTTATTAGATGCTACCGAAACTGTGGCGATCGTCAAAGGCAATCCGGCTGATTTTGTAGACAAACCCGTGATGGTGCGGATGCACTCGGAATGCTTGACGGGTGACGCTCTCGGTTCGCTCCGCTGCGACTGCCGGATGCAGCTCCAAGCCGCCTTAAAGATGATCGAGAATGCTGGTGCGGGTGTGGTCGTTTACCTGCGGCAGGAAGGACGCGGGATCGGGCTAATTAATAAACTCAAAGCCTACTCACTCCAAGATCTGGGATTAGATACCGTCGAAGCCAACAATCGCCTGGGTTTTCCCGCCGATCTGCGCAACTATGGCGTCGGCGCACAGGTGCTCAACGATTTGGGGATTAGCAAAATCCGGCTGATTACCAATAATCCCCGCAAAATTGCCGGACTCAAAGGCTATGGATTGGAAATGGTCGATCGGGTACCATTACTGATCGAAGCTAATGACTACAACAACGATTATCTCGCCACCAAAGCCGAGAAACTCGGTCATCTGCTCCTGCAAACTTATCTCGTCACCGTCGGCATTACCTGGAATGAAGAACCTCTAGATGTGACCGCCCGCTACGATCGATTAGACAAACTTCGCCATATCGCTCAAGCGCATAATCTTCTACTCAAAGAGGAGGCTCGCCCAGTTGGTACCGCGCTATTTGGCAATCCTTCCTTGACTTTTCATCTCGGTTTCGACCAAGCTAATCTAGCGATCGAAGGTTGGTATCGAGATGCCAATCATCCTTATGTCCGCGCGATTTTTAATATCTTGGATGAAATCGAGACTCTCCCCCAAGTCAACCGCCTCGAATTTCTGATCGCCAATGGCGCAGATCCACTGACTGGATTGCAAATGCAACTCAATCGTCAAACTTATCCCAAATCTCAAATTCCCTCGACATTAAGTTCGCAATTGGAACTTCAGGTGATTTATAGCTTCAGTTAGTAGAGACATCGATCTCAAGTACCTCATGACCGCTAAAATGAATCGCCGTTTATCTTTCTGTTCCGTTGTTAGCTTCTTGCTGCTCGCGCCGATGGCTCATGCTTATAATCCCGCCGATCTCAAAACGCTCCTGGCTACCAATAAGTGTGTCGGCTGCGATCTAAGCGGTGCCGATCTCAGTCGCAAAAAGTTAGCTAATGCCGACCTTCAAGCTGCTAATTTGGTAGGCGCAAATCTATCAGGCGCGAATCTCACGGGGGCTAAATTAGGTGGAGCCAATCTGACGGGAGCAGTTGTAACCAAAACTAATTTCACTGGAGCGGTTTTGCAAGCAGCTAGTCTGATCGATGTCAATTTTGCCAGTACTAATCTGACCAAAACAGATTTTTCCTACGCGAATTTGGTCAATACCAATTTCAAAACTGCGATTCTCAGTAATACCGATTTAGCTGGAGCAAATCTAGCTCTAGCAGATTTTACAGGTGCCAATCTGAGTACTACTTCTTTAGAACGTGCCAATCTAGTTAGCGCGCGAGGGGTCATTTTACCGACTAGAAAGATCGATGTGCCAGCGACACCTGCTTTACCGAACGTACCAGGAAAACCAAGTTCACCCATAGTTCCTAATATCGAAGAAAGTAGCCCGACGATTCGCAATCGGCCACGTGTCTATCGGATTCCGCCGGGATTGGGTAGTCCCCAACGGACAGTTCCTGGAGGTACCCGCAATTCTGCACCAATTAATCTCGGAAATGATTGATCCTGCATAAATAAATCCTCGATCGATTATTACCTGTCATAAAATTAACGAATTGCCCTGATGTTAGTCGATCGAGCATTAAAATCGCTCCTACTTCTTATTCATATATCGAACGATCGCATAACCGACTGATAGCGAAAAAACGGCAACTGCTAAGGCAATTAGATCGCTACTACTTTTCTTTTCCAGATCGAGAATGATGATTTTGCGCGCCACTGCAATTAGCGAAGTCACGATCACAAGTTCTGCCTGAATGACATGTTTTCGGAGGTAGGCTGTGATATTCTCAAGGATTTCTAAAGCGATTAATACATTCAGAAATAACCCGAATAATTCAAATAGAGTAGTATTAAAACTATCATTGCTCGGTCGATCGATCGTCAACAGCAACTTTTCAATCAGTGCGTAACTTAAATGGGCGATTGCCGTAAAAGTTACTAAAATCATCCCGATCGATAGTAGCTTGGAAACAACTCCTTCGATTGATTCGATCGTTTCAAGAAATTTTTCGTCTTCAGTAAGTACGGCTTTGAATCGTCGGAGTATGCGGAGCATCGTTGGCTTAGCCTCTATGAAATAGAATCGTCCCTACCTAATTTAATCGCGATTACGTACCAATCTTATAACAACACACCCCCCTGATTTTTTAATTAGGAGGGTGTGAAGATCGCGATCGATCGCATATATATTTAGCGATCAAATCTAACCAGCAGCAGCTTGGAGTCTCGCTCTGGCACGTTTGAAAGCTTGATTCGCTTGAATTTGTTCTTGGCGGTTATCAGCGGAAATATTCGCTAATTTTTGTTCGGCTTCAGTAAATTCTTTTTGGGCTTGTTCGCGATCGATTTTTTCACCTAATTCCGCACCATTAACTAAAACGGTAACTTCATTATTATCCACTTCCGCAAAGCCACCCATTAAGGCGATTGGCGTCCATTTATCTTTACCAGCTTTGACGCGCATTACAGCCGTATCCAAAGCCGTCAGTAGCGATGCGTGACCGCTCAAAATCCCCAACTGGCCAGTGGTACTAGGCAAAATCACTTCATCAGCCTCACCATCCCATACGGTTTTATCTGGGGCAATTACTCTTACTGTTAGTGTCATATTTATTTTTTATAGTGGAGTGGATAGTGGATAGTGGATAGTGGATAGTGGATAGTTTTTCGGTAAGCATTGCCCACTATATATTTAGTAACACTAGCTATGTTTCTATTCACTATCCACCATTCACTATTCACCAATGCTAGCCCTTGAGCAACTTCGCGCCTTTTTCTTTCGCTTCGTTGATATCGCCAACGAGGTAGAAAGATTGCTCTGGTAGATCGTCTAATTCACCATTGAGGATTGATTGGAAACCTTTGATGGTGTCTTCGAGTTTGACGTATTTACCAGGGGAACCGGTGAATACTTCAGCGACGAAGAAGGGTTGGGAGAGGAAGCGTTCGACTTTGCGCGCGCGGGAGACGATCAGGCGATCTTCTTCGGCTAGCTCGTCTAAACCGAGAATGGCGATGATATCTTGCAACTCTTTATAGCGTTGCAGTGTCGATTGCACGGCCCGCGCAGTGTCGTAGTGCTCGGCACCGACGATCGATGGTTGCAACATCGTCGAGGTGGAAGTCAACGGATCTACTGCTGGGTAAATTCCTTTGGCAGCCAAACCCCGCGACAGGGAGGTAGTACCATCCAAGTGAGCGAAGGTAGTTGCTGGTGCGGGGTCGGTGAAGTCATCCGCAGGTACATAGACGGCTTGAATGGAAGTGATCGAACCTTCTTTGGTCGAAGTAATCCGTTCTTGCAAGTCACCCATATCGGTGCCCAGAGTAGGCTGATAACCTACCGCCGAAGGCATCCGACCGAGCAGTGCCGATACTTCCGAACCAGCTTGGACGAACCGGAAGATATTGTCGATGAATAGTAGTACGTCTTGCTTGTTGACATCGCGGAAATATTCCGCCATGGTCAAAGCAACCAACCCAACCCGCATCCGTGCTCCTGGTGGCTCGTTCATTTGGCCGTAGACTAGCGCGATTTTGGAGTTACTCAGGTTCTCTTTATCGATTACGCCAGATTCCATCATTTCATTGTAGAGGTCGTTCCCTTCACGGGTACGTTCGCCCACACCACCAAACACTGACACCCCACCGTGATTGGTAGCGATGTTGTTGATCAGTTCCATCATGATGACGGTTTTGCCCACACCAGCACCACCAAATAAACCGATTTTACCGCCCCGACGATAGGGAGTCAGTAGGTCGATGACTTTGATCCCAGTTTCAAATACCGAAGGTTTGGTTTCTAATTCTGTGAGCTTGGGAGCATCGCGGTGAATCGGCGATCTGTCTGGGGTATTGACCGGACCTTGATTGTCTACGGTTTCGCCCAAGACGTTAAAAATCCGACCCAGGGTCGCTGTCCCGACGGGTACGCTAATCGGTGCGCCTAAATCGATGACATCCATGCCGCGTACTAATCCATCGGTAGTACTCATGGCAACGGCACGAACTTGATTGTCGCCCAGAAGCTGTTGGACTTCGCAGGTTACGGACACATCTTGTCCAGCTTCATTTTTGCCTTCAACTTTGAGGGCACTATAAATCTGGGGCATCTTGCCACCAGTAAATTCTACGTCCACAACTGGACCAATAACTTGGGTGAGTTTCCCCACGTTTGTTTTTTCTGCGGTGCTAGCCATGTGCGCGTTACTTAATTATTGTGTGATTTTGTCTATAGCGTTGGCGTAGCCTCGGCTCTGGCGAATCGATATAACAAACTAGATCGAAAATCGAGTCACTCGATCGTTCGGCTTAGCGATCGCCGCAATCGCGGCTGTTGGCTGGTTGCTGAATCGATCTAGTTTGTTAGTTGTTAGCTACTTTTAATATTTTGCAATGCTGTTGCTTAGTTTATCATCGAACGCGCACTGTACTGTCAGCATTTATCAGGATTTAGTCAGTTTCGATCGCGCCACGAGTTATTTCTTATCGATCGATCCCCAATGCCCAATGCACGACAGCCGGATAAGCCCCAGATCCGGTGTGGACGCTGTGGGAGACTGCATGTTTTTGGTCTAAATACGTCCGCAATTTTGCTCTAGTCGCCCGGTTTTCCAAGGCGGTGAGGACTTGAGTTGCCGAGTGGTACCGATCGGCTACAGAAACTTGAATGGTTTTATCGATCGTTTCGCGCAAGCCGTCGCTAATGTCGATTGTCTCCGCCCACATCAGTTCGCAGGTATGGGGATCGGTGGCAAATTGACTCGGCTCTCGACCCGTGAGCAGATAGATACAAGTCATGCCCAGGGCATATAGATCGCTAGCATAGACCGCCCGACCCGCTAATTGTTCTGGGGGCGCAAATCGGGGCGTGCCGATCGCGTGTCGGACGTTAAGCTGTCGATTTGCAGTCGCCGGATTGAGGTCTTCGACCGCACCGAAGTCCACGAGCACGAAGCGGCGATCGGTTTGACACCAGATAATATTTTCGGGCTTGATATCGCGGTGGATTAGCTGATGGCTATGGATATACGCCATCAGGTGTAGCATCTGAGTCAAAAACTGCTCGACGGCTGCTTCGGTCAAAGGACCCTGTTTACCCACCACCTGGTTTAATACCAGCCCAGGGATATATTCTTGAACCAAGTAGACTTCAGTACCCAGCCTAAAATAATCTAATAAACATGGCACTTGCGCGTGAGTGCCCAAGCGACTCAAACTGAGTGCTTCGAGATCGAATTGTTGGTAAGCGCGCTCGATTAGCTGGGGATCGGTAACATTCGGTGCCAGCTTTTTGACTACGCACAATGGTTGTCCTGGTAAATAAACGTTGCGCGCCAAAAATGTTACCCCAAACCCACCACTACTGAGTAAAGAGCGGATTTGATAGCGTTTGGCGAGCACTTCACCGTCGATCGCTTCACCATTCGCGGCCGGTCCGGTGAGTGCTGGTGCTGCGGCGAAGCTATCATTCGAGACAAATCGATCGGTCACCATGTCAGTCATAAAGATGCTCGATCGGTACGCTACCGACACGATTAAAACAGCAAGTAACTCAATATGATACTGGTTTCATTCGAGACCGCAGTCAGCCAATTCAAGTATTTTTGCGCTGTACCTCTCTGGATGGCAAACAGATTCCCTCAGTACCAGAATTTTGACTCTAGACCCGATGTGTTTTCAACCAGAGTATTCCCGCCAAAGTAACCCCTAGATAATTTGCGGACAAATCGATGAGGTCGAAGGTGCGAGCGGCGATCCAAAATTGAGAGCATTCTTCAATTGTCATTGCGACAGCGACGATCATGCAGCCTAATAATAATTTGAGACGACCGACTTTTACCATGCGGCCAGCTAAGGCATAGTTGAGCAGGAATGTTAACAACCCAATTATGAACAGATGTCCGAATTTATCCCCAAAAGGTACGCTATTTATCCAGCCAGTAACACTCCTAAGTCCCCCCACGTCAATGCCGACAGTAATCCCAATTATCAGTAGCAACAATAAGCAAAAAGGTAGCCATTTTAAACGCATCTGGTCGTATCCGATCGAGAATCTATCCTCAACAACAATAGATCCTCATCCAACTCCAGGAATATTGTCAGCAATTTCCGACCGATCTACTTTTTAAATAATTTTTGCCGAATCTGCGCGACGAACTTATCGAACTCTGGTAATTTGAGCTGGGACACGATCGCCACAAACACACCCAATCCGATCGCGCCAGCGAGGGCTAATTGCAGCAGCAGCGTCAGCTTATTGCTAACGGGGATAAATTGCTCCCAACCATAACTGACGCCCCAGGTCGCGCCGCCAGCGACCGCACTGGCGACAAATATACTTGCCAATGGTAGAAATCCGCGCCACGGCAAACCCTGCAAGCGACGATCGAGTAAAAATAACATTGTCAAAAAGGAAATGAGATTGATAGAAACCGTCGATAGGGTAATCCCTGCCGCACCAAAGGGTTTCCAGAGTAAATAGTCGAACAGAAAATTGAAAAAGATATTGACTAGGCTGATCTTGAACGGTGTGCTGCCATCGCCCAGGCCGTAGAAGACGCGGATTAACACGTCCCGCGCGAGAAAGATAAACATCCCCAAACTCGATGCAATTAAAATCGAGCCAACTAATTGCGAATCTTGGGCTTTGAAGGCACCATTTTGATAGACGACTTTGACGATCGGCAAGGATAACGCCATCATCATCGCACTCAGCGGCATAATGGCGATCGCCGAAACAATCAAGCCCTGCCGAATCCGATCTTTGAGTTGCGGCCAACTTTGGGGATCTGCCAGTCGTGAAAATTCTGGCAACAGGGATACTAAGACGACATTAGAAATAATTCCTAATGGCGTCAGGACGAGTAATCCCGAATAGGACATGGCGGAAGCGGCACCGACAATCCCCGATGCAAAACCATTATCGATAAATAAGTTGATTTGATAAGTACTCGAAGAGAATGTGGCAGGGCCGAGGACTTTGAAGACATCTTTGACCCCCTGTCGTCGCCATTCAAATCGCGGTTTAATCGTTCCCAATCCAGCCTTCCATTGAGTCACGACTTGCATCAACCATTGCAAGATCGCGCCAACTAAAAAGGTCGCAGCCAGCACCCGACCGCCCAAGAGGGCATTTTCGCGAAGCATGATATCAGACTTCAGGGATAACGCCAGTATCCCAACCCCAATAATCGTCGCCGAGCTAGTCAGCAGCGGACTGATCGAGGGCAACCAATAAAAATCTGCCGAACTGAGCGTCCCGAAGCCAATCCCGATAAAGCCAGCCAGTACTGCCATCCCGGACATGATTTGTAATTGTTCGATCGCGCTTTGACGCACCAAGGCACCCGCGATCGCATCACTGCGATGGATCAACTGGGGTGCAGTCAAATCGATTAACTGACTGGCAAAGCAGAGGATCGCGATACTCACGCCCAGTAAAATGATGCCGACGATTGTCGTAATCGTCTCGACAATGGGTGCGACTTGAGATTTGTCTTTTTCCTTGGCTAAGACGCTCAGAATCGCACTATGAAATGGCCCATTCATCCCCCCCAACAAGATTAATAAAAATCCAGGAATGGCGTAGGCGTATGTAAATGCCTCTGTTGCCACTCCATTCCCAAAGGCAGCAGCTAAAGCTACCTGACGCACTAGTCCGAAGACTTTGCTAATTAAGGTGGCAGCAGCCACGATCCCAGCAATGCTGGCGATCGATCTCATTGGTTTCTTCGATTCAGTCACAAATTCAGTTGGGAGTTGGGAGTTGGGAGTTGGTAGTTGGGAGTAGCGATCTAAACCCAAGTAGGAGATTAAATACCCAACTATCTTAGATCGGGTTGTCGATAAATAAATATATGAAGTGCCGATCGATCGAGTCGAGCTGCTTTGTGGATTTAGACGGCGATCGTCGCTTAAACTAGATAGTCAAGCCATCTTTAATCGTTGGCATAGCCTCTCGGAACGAGACTCGATCCCCAATGCGCCGTTTCCCAGCCAATATCCAAAACTTACTACTAATCGGACTAGGATTTCCGATCGGGGCACTCAATATCTGGGTATTGTCGCAATTTTTTCGATATTTCGAGCATCTGATTACCGTTTTGACGATCGCGGCACTGATCGCTTTTTTGCTCAATTATCCCGTCAAAATTCTCGAACGCTTACATTTTCGGCGCGTGCCAGCGATTATTGGGGTGTTGCTAATTACCTTAACGCTGCTGATTATTTTGGGGGTCACTGTCGTGCCCAATGCGATCGAACAAACGACTGAGTTAGTCAAGCAGGTACCAGAATGGATTCGGGCGAGTAATGAAAATATTAATGCCTGGGAAGAATTGGGCAAGAGTAAAGGCTTATCGATCGACTTTAATGTCCTCAGAAATCAGATTAATGCCAAGATCGACACCCAATTGCAAATCATCGGAGCTGAAGTCGTCGGATTGGCAGTGAGTACCCTGTCTGGGGTAGTTGATACACTCTCAATCTTTGTCTTGTCGATCTATATGTTGTTGTATGGTGATAAGTTGTGGCTGGGAATTGTCGCGCTGTTACCCGATCGGATTAGGGTGCCGTTGAGCGAATCATTACGCCTGAATTTCCAAAACTTTTTTATCAGCCAACTGATTTTAGGCACGTTCATGGCAACGATGCTAACGGTAATTTTCTTTTTCTTGAAAGTCCCGTTTGAATTATCGTTTGCGATCTTCATCGGTGCTGCTGAGTTGATCCCCTTTATCGGTGCGAGTCTGGGGATTGGCCTAGTTACGCTCGTGATTATGCTCAAAAACTTTGGACTGGGAGTATCGGTTTTAATTGCTTCATTAATCGTCCAACAAATCAAAGATAATTTGTTAGCCCCCAGACTCATGGGTGAATTTATCGGCTTAAACCCGATCGCGATTTTGGTCTGCTTGTTGACTGGCGGCCAAATTGCGGGATTGCTCGGCGTGATCGTCTCAGTCCCCATTGCCGGCACGATCAAAGGTACGATCGAAGGCACGCTGGAAC
>NZ_JANNDR010000379.1:0-22560 GCF_031378165.1 Chamaesiphon sp. OTE_75_metabat_556 | reverse complement strand
TATCAACTATCAACTATCAACTATCAACTATCAACTATCTACCGATACTCATATTTAACCACCACCGGCTTCACCGACTCTGGAACGAGCGAGTCAGCGCTCTGGGTGGAAATTTCGTGGGAAAATTGCTTAGATTTACCAGGCTCGATATCGATATTGACGGGAATGATTGCTTGCTTGATCGAGATATCTTTGGAAACAAACTTGGCCACAATGTAGTAGACATAGTGAGTTTGGTCGCTGCGATTATTGATGGAGCCGGAGACAGTCAGGAGCGATTTATCCGAACTGGTTCGTGTCACATTGATGTACTGTAGTCGCAGATCTTTGTCGCTTTCTAAATCGATCGAATTGGGGACTGAATTTTGAGCCAAAAGCTGTGGTGATCGTCGATCGCGGGCGATCTGCCCAGTCGCGATGGGCGCATGCTCCAGACTGAATCCTCTGGCTGAAGACCGGACATCTAGCAAGCTCCAGATCGCACCGATCGACATGATGACAGACAAATATTGACCGATCTTCATATAGCGTGTGGTGTTGAGAGATGTGTGTCTTAGCATACTAATTATCTTAATCTGTTTACTTTGGCGATCGGGGAATCGAGCACAGCTTCCGCATATTGGCTGGACTTCAATCTAAGACTTTTGTCATAGATCTCACTTGGCAAAAATTCACAAAATTGAGCGATATGTGTGCTCTCTTAATTTGTACCCATTTAGACAGCCAGAATGACGATCGTCCGCTAAAATTTAGGTTAGAGGTGAAGTAGATCCACTCAAACTTCACCGACCGACACGACCGCAGATCGCTGCACGCGGCGCATCTCGATCGGACGGGAGCCATCAAACCACAGCATTAACTTGTGAAGATATTGTGGAGAAAATTGTGCCGATCGACCAAGGTGGGTAACAATGAGAGATTGAGGAATTAATTGCCGAGGAAGTTTATTGATGCAGCCGATTCGTACGTTCAACGTTTCTCCGTCCCTACCAGCCTCCCTCGAACCCCTACGGCAGCTTGCCTATAATCTGTATTGGGACTGGAACACGGAGATCAAAGAATTATTTAAAAGACTTGATCGCGATTTGTGGGAAGCCACTCGTCACAATCCAGTCGCCCTACTCGCCAGAGTCAGTCAGTCCCGATTGCAAGAAGTTGCAGCGGATGATGGTTTTATCGCCCACATGGAACGGGCAGTGGGCGAACTCAATACCTATCTGCACGACCGCAGTTGGTACAAACACAAGCGCGCCGACAAAGTTGGCAAAGAATGCTTTGCCTATTTTTGTGCCGAATTTGGATTGGTAGACTGTCTGCCGATTTATTCAGGCGGCTTGGGCGTGCTCGCTGGGGATCACCTAAAATCAGCGAGCGATCTGGGTTTGCCCCTAGTCGCAGTTGGTTTATTGTATCAAAAAGGCTATTTTGCTCAGTATCTCAATGCTGAAGGCTGGCAACAAGAGCGGTATCCAGTTAACGATTTTCACAACATCCCCGTCCAACTCGAACGCAAGCCAGACGGCTCGGAATTGCGGGTGGCGGTGGAGTATCCCGGACGCATGGTCTACGCCCGCGTGTGGCGCGTCCAAGTGGGCGTCGTGCCCCTCTATCTACTCGATACCAATATCGAGCCAAATAGTGCCTACGACCAAGATATTACCGATGCTTTGTACGGTGGTGACTTAGATACCCGCATCCATCAAGAAATCATGTTAGGGATCGGCGGTTTCCGCGCCCTCGAAGCGTTGGGACACAAGCCCAGCGTTTATCATATGAATGAAGGCCACTCTGGCTTCCTGATTTTGGAGCACATGCGAGTGCTGATGCAGCGCGATGGGCTGTCCTTTGTCGAAGCCAAGCAAGTCGCTCAATCCACCCAGATTTTCACGACACATACGCCAGTCAGTGCCGGATTCGATCTGTTCCCACCCGACAAGACGATGTACTATGTCGGTCACTATGCGAGCGTCTACGGACTGAGCAAAGATGACTTCATGGGCTTGGGACGGGAAGATGCAACGGCACTAGAATCGCCGTTTAGTATGGCTGCCCTCGCGATGAAGACTTCCAGCTTCGTCAATGGTGTTGCCAAGTTGCATGGCGTCGTCTCGCGGGAAATGTTCCAGAATATGTGGAAAGATGTCCCGATCGACGAAGTGCCGATTACGTCGGTGACCAACGGCGTCCACGCTCGCAGTTGCGTAGCCAAATCCGTTCAGGAACTCTACGATCGCTACTTAGGCCCCGAATGGTCGGAACGCTCGATCGAAGACCCGATTTGGCACAAAATCGATGCGATTCCCGATGAGGAACTGTGGCGCAATCACGAGCACAGTCGCTCGGAAATGGTCGTCTACGTCCGCGAGCGGATTATCTCTCACCTCAAAGAACGCGGTGCGAACCTCTCCGAAATCGATCGCGCGCATCAAGCTCTCGATCCGAGTGTGCTGACGATCGGTTTTGCCCGTCGGTTTGCGACATACAAGCGCGCCACCCTATTCCTGCGGAATCTCGATCGGATCAAAGAGATCATGGTCGGCAATAAAGGTCGCAAAGTCCAATTTGTGATCGCGGGTAAAGCCCATCCCAAAGATATCCCTGGTAAAGCGTTGATCCGCGATATCGTCCACTTCACCCGCACCGAAGGGATGAACTCGGTCGTGTTCGTGCCCGACTACGATATCTATGTCTCGCGAGTGATGGTGGCTGGTTGCGACATCTGGCTGAATACCCCCCGCCGTCCCCACGAAGCCTCCGGTACCAGCGGCATGAAAGCGGCGATGAATGGCTTGCCCAACCTGAGTATTCTCGATGGCTGGTGGGATGAAGCTGACTATGTGAAAACTGGTTGGCCGATCGGCCATGGCGAACTCTACGCCGATGAAGCCTACCAAGATGAAGTCGAAGCCAATTCATTCTACGACCTCTTGGAACAGGAAATCGTCCCCCTCTTCTACGATCGCGACAAAGAAGGCTTACCGCGTAAATGGGTCGCGAAGATGAAAGATGCCATCCGGCTCAATTGTCCGACCTTTAATACCGCCCGGATGCTGCGCGATTATGCTACCGTCGGTTACTTCCCCGCCAGCGATCGCAACCATGTAGTTACTAGCGAGCATTATCAAGCTGGTAAAGATCTCGCTCACTGGAAACAAAAGATGCTCAAACATTGGAGCGATCTCAAAATCCACACGGTCGATGTCTCTGCGCCAGAGGACATTAATGTCAATCAGTCGATTTCCGTCAAGAGCCTGATTCAACTCGGCAACTTAGAACCCCACGATATCCAAGTCGAACTCTATAAAGGGCCAGTCGATACCAACGGAAAAATTACCAATGCCGATACAGCGGTGATGACCTACCAAGGTCGCGATGGTGCGGGTAATAGTCTCTATACCAGTGAGATTGCTTATTCTGCCAGCGGCTTGCAAGGTTTATCGCTGCGAGTCTTGCCTCACAATGCCAACATGAGCAATCCCTACGAACTAGGGTTGATTCAATGGGCATAGGTTAGGGATTAGGTTTTAGGCTTTAGATTTTAGGTCTTAGGTCTTAGGCGTTAGGTTCTCAAAAATGAGGTGTTGCGGCAAGCTGCAACACCTCATTTTTAGTTGAGGGACTAACATTCATATCTCAAAGCCTTTCCTAAAGCCTAAAATCTAAAGCCTAAAGCCTTTCCTAATGCCTAAAAATTTAATTTGGAACATTCCATAATCTCCTCGCGTCAAGCTTTGTAACCAGGGACACATTATCACCTGAAGCTCGATCTCTATTTAGATAGCGATAGTTGAGCAAATCTACTTAATAACGGGAAACTCAAAATGAAAAAGAATATTGTTGCATTAGTTATGCTCTGCTCTTCGGTTGTCGCTCTAGGCATGAGCGCACCGGCAAAAGCAGAAATGGGTAAAAATACAATCGGACCATCCTTGTCTATCGGCGGTGGACGCACTACGATTGGAGTTGATTCTAAATTTGGTGTGAGCGACAATCTCTCGATTAGACCATTCATCTACTTCCCTAGTGCTGGTACTGTGTTCGGGAGTGGATTAACTTATGATTTCAACCTCTCCAATACTGGGAACCAAGTTCAAATTACTCCCTTCCTCGGTGCGACTGTATCGATCGGCAGCCCTAACAATGGTGGCCCTAGTGAGACTACTGTTGGCTTCACTGGTGGTGCAGATTTTGCAGTTACCGATAGCGTCGAACTTAGAGCTGGTCTAGATGTACCTTTGAGTTCCAACAATGCTTCGACGATCGTCAGACTCGGTGCTGGTTTCCGTTTCTAAGTCTAAAAATTATTACCACTAAACTCCAACTCAGATTGGAGTTTAACTAATCGAAAATCGTCCTTCTCTAACTATAGAGAAGGATTTTCAGTATCGGTTTTTTCCAACCATTTCGTGTAGAGATCGGGACGTTTAGTTTGAGTCCGATCGAGTTGTTGCTGATGTCGCCACTGGGCAATTTTCTGATGATTGCCCGACATCAAGACATCGGGCACGCGCCAGCCGCGAAATTCTGGGGGACGGGTATAGTGGGGATAATCGAGCAACCCATCCTCAAAACTATCAGCATCGATCGAGGCAGTTTTACCGACGGTACCAGGTAGCAATCGGATAATCCCATTAATCAATGTCAATGCCGGAATTTCGCCACAAGTCAGGACAAAATCACCCAAGGAAATCTCGCGATCGACAATGTGCATTACTCGCTTGTCGATCCCTTCATAATGACCGCAGATTAATACTAATTGGTCGTAATTAGTCTGCAACTCATGAAATAAAGCGCGATCGATTTTTTCACCCTGGGGACTCATCAATAGTACCTGTCGTCGCGGTAAGATCGGCAAGGATTCAACGGCAGCAAAGATCGGCTCTGGTTTCATCACCATCCCTACGCCACCGCCATAGGACTCATCATCGACCTTCCGATGGCGATCGATCGTAAAGTCGCGCGGATTGGTAAAATGTACCGACGCGATTTGTTTGGTTAGAGCTTTGCTGAGTAAGCCACAGCCGAGCGGGGATGTGAAAAATTCGGGAAATAAGGTAATTAGGTCAAAACGCATCGTCAATTCTCGATCAGATTAGTGATGTAACCGCCGCTGAGATCGGCTTTCAGGCAGCAGCTAATCCGAGCGAGGTAAGATGTGGCAGTAAGATTTCTAATTCGAGATCGGCAGCGGCGGCGGCGAGTAAATCCAGATCGTTGAGATCTGGGAGATAGGGTAGGCAACCGAGGACGGGGGTGCTAGTGAGCGATTGAATTAAGTCTGCTGGGGCTAAGTTGGCGATTTCAGACGCAGTTAGCGGCTGAGGGCAGTTGAGCACGATCCCGAGTAACTGGACATTATATTGTCGGGCGAGTGCGACATTAGCCACCGCCGCACCGATCGCGCCGAGTTGGATGGGTACTACCAAAACTGCTGGCAATCGCCAATCGCGGGCGAGATCGGCGACGACGAGTTCGGCGGTGATCGGCGTCCCCAAACCACCGATCGCTTCTACTAAGACAAAATCATCCTGTTGGCGCATTTTGGTGAGTGCTTGCCAAGCCATACCCAGATCGATCTGGACACCAGCTAGGGCGGCGGCGATCGGTGGGGCGAGCGGCTGCTCCAAATAAATCGGGTTAATCTCGGCAATCGCTCGATCGAACAGGCGAGCATAGAACTCGCGATCGCCCACACCGCATTGAATCGGCTTGAGAATGCCCCAATTTTGCTGCGGGTGATATTTGCGGGCATAACTAGCTAATGCTGCTGTGAGGACGGTTTTACCCGCCTCTGTATCCGTACTGGTAATCAGAAGCATTTAACTTGGCTGGTATGGGGCTGGGAGATCGGGGCGAGCCTAATCTGGATCGATGTTGCTAGCGTTAGTTGGCGGAGCGGTTTGTCTGCTCTCGGTGCGATTGGCCGGAGTGGTAGTTTTGGCGGGAGGTACGGGGATGCCGATCGAGGGTTCGGGTTGGGGCGTGTTAGTCGGTTTATTGCTCTCCCCATCCGGTTTTGGAGTGGAACTCGGTTTTGGTTGTTCGGTGTCGGTCTGTCTGCTGCGACGTGGCGTCGGTGTCTCATTATTGTTGGTATTGACCCGCCGGCGACGGCGACGCGGAGTCGGTGTCTCATCGGTGTTTGGTTCGACCCGATTGCGACGTGGAGTGGGCGTCTCTGCGTTGGTTTCGACCCGGCGGCGGCGGCGACGTGGCGTGGGTGTCTCTGCACTGGTTTCGACTTTGCGTTCTTTGACGGTCGGGCTAGCTTCTGGCTGCAGCCTGCGGCGTCTGCGGTTGCGGGTCGGTTGTGCCGATGGGGTGGGACTAGTAGTGGGCACGACGATCGGGATTGCGGTTGGTGCCCCGATCGATGGGTCGGTGCTGGGCTGAGTAGAATTATCATCGTTGGTGCCATTCTCACCAGGAGTGGGAATGCCTAATGGCGGTGTCGCTCCCGGCGAGGGGGTAGCTCCGGTGGTGGGGTTTGTGCCTGGGGCTGGTGTGGTAGTGCCCGCCGGTGATGGCGATGCCGAAACTGCAACTTGGGTGACACTCAACTTATAAGGAAAGGCATTGCCAGCCAAACCCTTAATCGGGCGTAATTCGATCGTGTATTCCCCATCGGTCGGGATTTGGCCGCGCCAACCCACGACCCGATCTGCTTGAGAGTCGATCGCGGTACCCGTTGGTGACAAGATCGTCATCAGGACTTGTTGTGCTGTTGGCGAGCTGCCAGGAATCGAGACGGGCGGGTTGGTAGTGGCTGGGGTGGGTTTCGAGCTAGGGCTGGGATCGATCGGGGCGATCGGGTTGGGAGCCGATCTGGCCGGATCTGTAGCAGACAGGGGCTTACTCGGATCGGCAGTCTGACTGGCAGGCGAGACTAGTTGGATATCGAGATTTTGACCGGACACGGCCGCGATCCGGTATTTCACGGGCGTCGTTGCATCGACGGTACCTTCTTTCAGGATCGGTCGATCCAGTTCGGGTTGAATCAGATCGCCACTAGCCGTCGGACTGGGACTGGTATTATCGGTCGGAATCGTCGGATTATTAAAGTCGATTTGCTTGGGTGGCGTAGTCGCCACCGGATCTGCTGCTGGGCGGTGCAAGAGCTGACTGACACCAAACCAGGAGCCGATTCCGGCCAAAAGGGAAATCAGTAAGCCAGCGGGGATAAAGACGCGGGGCTGTTCCCAGATCGACTTGGCATGGAGATTGGACATTCTCGATCGATCGCCAGGATCATTTGGGAGATTCGGTTTAGCACCGACGGCGACGGTGGGAATGGTCGATGGACGATTCGCTGGGAAAGCTGGATCTGACTGGGGTGGCATATCCAGCGATTGGAGCGTGCGATTGACTTCGACGGCGGATTGATAGCGGTGGTTGGGATCGAGACTCAACATCCGGCCGAGGACATTGGCAAAATCATCGCCGATGGTCGTCCACTTCCGCCACTCCCAGTTGGGGAGATGATTTTCAAACAGCGCGCTGGGTTCTTTGCCAGTCAATAAGACGATCGCCGTGACAGCCAGGGCGTAGAGATCGCTATGGGGATAGACTTGGCCCGGTTGGAGTTGATCGATCGGGGCGTAGCCAGGTTGGCCGATCTCTAGCGGCTGGCTGCTAGGATCTGCTTGGAGTTGATGGGCAAATTCTTTGACTATCCCAAATGAGATCGGGACGGGCAGTAGATCGCGATCGCGGTAGATGATATTTTCGGGAGCCAGGTTGCGATGCACTACCCCTTGGCTGTGGAGATACCCGATCGCGGGGAGGACTTGGACTAAAAATTGCCAGACTTCCGATTCACTAAATGCGGTCGTGAGATCCCGACGCTCGTTGAGGAGCTGTGCGTAGGTCGATCCTGGGATATAGTCTCGCACTAAAAATAGCCGATCGAGATCGGCAAATGTCCCCCAAAACTTCGGCAACTGGGGATGCTGGAGCCGTTCGAGGAGCTTGACTTCTTGCTCGAACAGCTCTTTGGCTTTGGCTACGACGGTGGGAAATTGACTGGACGGAACGATCTCCTCGATCGCGCACTCGGTATCGCCCCGCTCGCGATCGGTTGCGAGATAAAGCCGCCCCGAACCGCCATCATCCAGCAGGTTGAGGATGCGGTAACGTTGTTGCAAAAGAGTATCTGGGGCAAGTGGTAACATACAAGTTGCGCGCTCAAAATTACAGCGATCGAAACTGAAACCGTTAACCCTAAGGCTGGGGATTAAAGATTGTCTGGACGATAAGTTAATGCCGATGGAGTCAATTGGGCCTCATTGCCTATCCTACTATTTTATGACCGATTGTGGGCGCGATCGACCCGGACGATCGGGACTCGGCGGCTTCACTTGCGGTAGCTGCGGTTTTTTCGGTTGCCGCCGCTGAATAATGACGTCGATCCCAGATCGATCGAGATAAGGACTGAGGAGTTTGAGGGCTTGGGCGGGAAAGGCCGAGTTACTAATATATTCGGTGGTGCGATCTTGATCTTGGTGTCGCAGTGTCACTTTCCACGGCACATAATGATCGGCTTGGGATTGCGAACTAAAAGTTATCTGTTGACGATTGACGGTAACTTGAATTTGGATCGAAGGATAGTTATCGCTCAAATCGAATCGCGGTTGATAAGTACCGACTTGCAGTGGCGTTTTGGCTAAGGTGGCCAGAAACTGAGCGGTAACTGCTGCTGGAATTTGGACTTTGGTGGTTTGCTGTTGGTGAATTCCAGCCGCACCATAACCCCCGACAGCGATGTGCGAGTTGCCAACTAGTTTTTGTCGATCGACACGCAGTTTTGAATGCCGTAAGATTGGCGTAATGTCCGAATAGCCATTCCAATCATTATAAATTTCGACTGTTTCGGCTCGCCGCACTGCGGCCAGCAGCGGTGAGGTGTCTGGCGGCTGACTCTGTGCCGATGACTCGATCGACAAATGATGACAACTACTTGCGAGTAGTAGTGACCACAATAAAGGTGACGCTTGTTTGTACATAGGCCAAATTTATAGCTATTTAGCCATTCGGATCGGTGACATCAGTCTGTCGATCGACAAGAATTCACTCGTCGGTCGTCGTTAGTTAAGCTGCAACCGATTCAGCTCACAGTTTAACTTACGGCAGCCACAGTTTTGATAAAGGGGCGACAGCGATCTCTGTCGTAGCCGAGCTAGAGCCGATCGAGATCGAGATCGAGATCGAGATCGAGATCGGGACAGGAATTCCTGTCCCGATCTCAACGCTGTCAACGATCGAGAGCCGCTAATCTTCAGCAAAGATATAGCGACGGAGTTCGCTGGGATCGGGTTCGGGGCTATTTTCGGCAAACTCGACCGAATCATCGACCAAATCTTGAATTTCGCGATCGAGTGCGGTCAGTTCCGCCTCAGTCGCCAAACCTTCTTTGAGCAAATAGGCAGCCAATTTCTTAATCGGATCGCGAGCGAACCAGAAATCTTTCTCCTCTTGGGGGCGGAGTTCGTCGGGATCGGCCAAGGAGTGGCCGCGAAACCGGTAGGTGAGGGCTTCAATTAAAGTTGGCCCCTCGCCAGCTCGCGCTCGCGCTACCGCCGCTTTGGCGACGTTATAGACAGCGAGGACATCCATGCCATCGACTTGGACGCCGTGCATCCCAAAAGCCGCACCTTTAGTATAAATTTCGGGTACTGAAGTCGCCCGTTCGTGGGACATCCCGATCGCCCACTTATTATTCTCGACGACATACAGCATTGGCAATTTCCACAACGCCGCCATATTCAGGCATTCAAAAAATTGACCGTTATTGGCAGCACCATCGCCGAAGAAACAAGCCGAAACCAGATCGGAACTCGCATCGCCCAAAGCCTCGCGGCGATATTTACTCGCAAACGCCGCGCCAGTAGCGACCGGAATCCCTTCGGCGACAAACGCATAACCGCCCAATAATCGATGTTCTTTGGAGAACATGTGCATCGAACCGCCGCGCCCTTTACTACAGCCAGTCTCCTTCCCAAACAGCTCCGCCATTACCTCGCGCGCGGGGACGCCAGCACTGAGGGCATGAACGTGATCACGATAAGTACTCGAAACATAGTCCTGTCCGGGACGCATCGCTTTGATCACGCCGGAAGATACGGCTTCTTGACCGTTATACAGATGGACAAAACCAAACATTTTGCCCCGATAGTACATCTCCGCACATTTGTCTTCAAAGCAGCGACCGAGAATCGTGTCACGGTACAACATCAAGCCTTCTGCTTTGGTGATTTCTCCCGACTTTGGCTCAAATGCGGGTAGAGTTCTCTCTTGAACCATTAGTTTGTTTTATCCACTTGTGTGCGATCGATATTGTCGCCTATTTAGGGTGTAGTGACTAGCCCCATGCCAGAAATCGATCGGGCGTTACTAGATGGGGGCGATAGATTAGGTACAGAAAAAACAGGGCAGATAAGTTATTGCCAACGATCTCCCGTCGTCCCTTGGCTGGCGATCGTCTAAACCACCAGACCGAGCATCGCTATTCCTAAAACTGTGATGTTATGTTATGTTTGTTCGTAAGTTTTTTAAAATACGGAATGTCTGCTCTGCTGGGCGCATCGAGCATCCACTCCTTAACTCCCAGAGCGCGGTGTCATTTTTAAATCTCGTTCGACAAAGTCGATTACTCAATCGCTGATAACTGGATAACTGTGTCGTTCATCGTGTATTAGGTAAACTGTGCGAATCCCGCTGGACTATTATCAGATTCTCGGCATCCCGGAGAGCGATCTCTCAGAGCTAGAGCAAGCGTATCGCGATCGCTTGCTCCAATTGCCGCAGCAAGAATATTCGGATGCCGCGATCGAATCTCGCAAACGACTGATTACAGTAGCCTACGAGGTACTGTGCGACCCCCAGCAACGGGCGATCTACGATGCAACTCAGATCGTCTCGATCGCGGCAGCGGCCGAAAATACCGCCACTAGCAATGGTAATTTAGCTCCGGCTCCGGCTCCGGCTCCGGCTCCGGCTCCGTCCCCTTTTTATCGTCGGCGCGAACTAGATATCGCCCCGGAACACTTTTTAGGCGGCTTGCTGATCTTATTTGAATTGGGCGAGTACGAAGAAATCAATAGTATTTGTATGCCCTATTTGGGGAACAACGGGCGCAGTAGTAATAGTGGCAGCCTGCATCCGCCGCAACTACCGATGTCAGTAACTCCGAGTGGGAACATCATCGAGCCAAAAGCCAATCGCAACGAGCCATTGACATTGGCCAAATTCAAGCACGCGCACAATGGCACCCATGCGATCCCGCTCAAGCCAGACATCGTCCTGGCGATGGTATCTTCCTTCTGGGAACTCGGCGAGCGCGAATGGCGCGATAGTTGTCATGAAGAGGCCGTCATTCATTATGAAACTGCCAAAAAGATTCTCGTTCAAGAAGATTTGTTTCCCCAGATTCAGGGGGAAGTCGAGCGACGGCTCGATCGATTGCAGCCCTATCGGATCTCCTCCCTCGTCTCGTTACCACTCGATCGGCACGAACAGCGGCGACGGGGGATTCAGTTTCTAGAAGAATTATTGGAAAGTGCTTGCACCAATGAAGTCAAGTGCCAAGAACGCTTCGCCCTCAACAGCGAAAGCACGATTCCCTTCATTCATGAGACTTTACCGCAGCTGACGGCCGCCGAACAACGCAATTTATTCAGTCAGGTGGCCAGGGATTCGCATCAATTAGGCACGAAATCGCTCAATGTGATGCAATTGGCCTGTACGTATTTGCATGTCCATGCGCTGATTGCGCAAGGCTTTGCCTACCGCAATCCCCAACTGATCTATACCGCCCAGCAAATCTTGCAGTATCGACTCAGTCACCGGATGGATTGTTCGATCGAGCAAGCAATTTGCGCGATCCTGCTGGGACAAACCGAAGAAGCCGATCGCTTACTGGCGGCTGCGCCCGAATCCGGCTCCTTAATCGCGATCCGGCAGCAATCGCAAGGCTTGCCCAATCTCCTGCGTGGTTTGTGTTGGTATATCGAATCTTGGCTCAAAGATGAAGCCTTTCCCTGTTTTCGAGACTTGGTAACTAGCGATCCTTCGCTCAATGCTTATTTTAGCGATCGAGATGTTCAGGATTTTGCCGATCGAATGCCCACCCAGGACAATCCCGCTACCAGTTGGGAGAAATCCGTACCCCAAGTGATCGATGTTCCCCCTTCTGGCGATCTGTCTGGTACATTTAAATTATCGCCAGCAGACTTGCAAGCCGCTGAGTCAGCGCAAGCACTACTAGCTTTGGCTAGTAATCGCCGCAATAGTAGCTTGACGCCCGCATGGCAACCACCAGCAGATCGACTGGGCGGCAATCGGATCGTCCCCGCAGTCCGCGTCGAGCAGATCGCACACCCAGCCACCGCCCCGCTCCCGACCGCAGCACCCGACGATAACAAAGTGATCCAGTTGGAGCGCGAACGCCAACGCCGCCGTTCTGGCCCTACCGCTCGGACGATCGACGGCCAATTTGAAGAAACCTTCCTCCAAGTGCCAACCGGGCTACCCCTCGAAACCAACAGTCAGTTGGTGACGGCTAATAAATCGGGACAGTTGACCGCACGCCCCGCCGGAACTAGTACCATCGTCCGCCCGCGCCGTACCCGTCGTTCGCCCAACATCCCCCGCATTTTATTGGTCGGTACGGGTGGTGTCACCTGTCTGTGGGGGACGATTTGGCTGGTAAATACCGCGATCGGGAGCATGTTCAAACCGCCCGCACCAACCTTAACGGCAACTGTTACGCCCAGTCCTAGTGTCACCACAAGTGCCGCACCAACCCGCACGGCAGTAGCAACCCAACCGCGTCCGGTACCACCAGGAGTACTGACTAATGATGTCGCCACCGCAGTTGTCAAAAAATGGTTGAGTGCCAAGACTAGTTCCCTGAGTCCGCAGTATCAAGTCGATCGCTTGAAAGATGTGCTCGTCGAACCCGCTTTGTCGGGTGCAGTAGAGCGCGCCCAATTGGCCAAAACTCAGGGCATCCATTGGCAATACCAGCACCAACATATTGGGATCGCGGCGATCTCGCAAACCAATCCCCAAGCCAATACAGCTAATATCCAAGCTAAAGTGGAAGAAGATGCCCAATACTATGAAGGGGATAAATTGAATCCGGCGCGTTCTTATTCCAAACAACTCTTGGTTGAATACAATCTCGTCCGCCAACCAGATGGTTGGTATATCAAGGACATGGGTGTAGTGAAATAGTTGGGAGTTTCTGTACCACTGGAGGGGAGTTGGGAGCAAGACAAGACTTAAATCTCCAAGATCGGATCTCATTCCTTAACTTCCCCGCTTCACCCTCAAACACCCTCCACAAGTAATCTAATAATTCCCGCTCGATTAACAATTCATGCTCGATCGTCTCGTTCAAGCTTACACGCCCCTAATGTTTTGGACGGGGTTGGGCATCTTGATGGTGAGGTTTTTGCCCACCACTTTTCCATATTGGTTGGGACGCGGACTATACTGGGTCGGGGTGCCGATCGAAATTTTTGCCCTCGCCCGTCAAACCACCTTTGACGAACGCGCCCAACTGGCACTGACAATCACGATCGGGTCGCTACTGCTCGGCTTGGGGCTAGGTTGGCTGAGTCTGCAAATCTGGCAAAGAATTCAACCACAAGTAGCACCATCCGCCCCCGCACTTCAGGGGAGTTTGCTGTTGTGTTCGATGTTGGGGAACACTGGATTTGTGGGTTTGGCGATCGTCCCCTATTTTGTCTCGGCGACGGATCTCAGTTGGGCAGTCATCTATAGCGTTACCCAAAATGTGTTTGGTACCTATGGTTTGGGCGTATTAGTTGCTAGCTATTACGGTCGGCAAGGTAGTGGTACCAATCGGTGGTGGCTGCAGTTAAAAGATCTATGTTCTGTACCCTCGTTATGGGGCTTTGCACTGGGTTGGCTGACGCGGAGCATAGATTTCCCTGAATCGGTCGAATCAAGCCTGCACGCCTCGATTTGGGTGGTGATTCCAGGAGCCTTTATTTTGATGGGCATCCGGCTGAGTCAGATCCAAGGCTGGCAAAGTCTCAAACTCGCACTGTTACCAGCGATCCTCAAAACGATCGTGATGCCCACCCTCCTTGGTGTCGGGATTACGATGATGGGACTGCGTGGCGATCCACGCTTGGCACTAGTATTGATGTCGGGGATGCCTTGTGCCTTTGCTGGGCTAATTCTGGCTGAAGAGTATCATCTTAATGGCAATCTCGTTGCCAGTAGTATTATCGTCAGTACCGCGCTGTTTCTAGTGATGATTCCAGTCTGGCTGTATATTTACTAAGGCGATCAAGAAATTGCGATCGGCGAGCTATGCTGAATCAACAAGAGAACGCTATGATGCTAGCAAGATCTGATGCCGATCGTGATCAGATTCGATCTCGAAATTTATTTGTAATATAATTTAGACGATCAGCACTGTTGACTCTAGAACGGTGCCGATCAATTAAATAACGCTCCTAAAATCGATCGCACTACGTATCGAGGATCGTTTTAAGATCGCCGACTCGGTATATTTGGCGATTCGGTAACGATCGCGACTTTGATAGAGTAATTATTGGTTAGCCGTTGAATTCCCAGCTATCACCCGATTGACTCGCTACTTTCTAACATTATGAATCAAACAAAAACTCCCACTGTAATGCCGACTTCACCCATGAGCGCAAATTCTGTTGCCGCTACAGAATTACGTCCTTGGGGTTCGTTTACGATCTTGGAAGAAGGCCCCGGACACAAAATTAAGCGGATCGAGGTTAAACCTGGACATCGGCTGAGCCTGCAAATGCATTACCACCGGAGCGAGCACTGGATTGTCGTCTGTGGCACAGCAATGGTCACTTGCGATGACAGAAAAGAGATTTTGCACAGCAATCAATCTACTTACGTACCGGCTTGTACCAAGCATCGCTTGGAAAATCCTGGGGTGATTCCCCTGGTCATTATTGAAGTGCAAAATGGTGAATATTTGGGCGAAGATGATATCGTCCGGTATGAAGATGACTATGCTAGAAATAGTGGTTGAGATCTTAGTTGTTAGCGATCTCCATCCCACTCATACGCCAGAGCGGCAGTGGGATGATCATCTATTTGGGAGTGTTGATCGAGATGGAAATTAGTAAGGCGGCAATCGCCGAAATTCACAGAATGCAATCGGTTCGCCAGCGATTCGATTGCAAGTTTCGGATCGGGTTTACCCCTGGGGGCTGCGAGCATTTTTACTATAGTGTCGATCTGACTGACGCGATCGCGGCTGACGATCGCTTATTGGAAGTCAACGGGATTGCAGTAGTAATCGATCGACAACAACTCGCACATTTAGAACGGCTGAAGCTAGATTATTCTGAAGACCTCATGGGTGGAGGTTTCCGATTTGAAAACCCGATCGCGACGCATGTTTGTGGCTGCGGCAACTCATTTGCGATCGCCAATGTCGAGTCAGAGCGGTGGCAATTGCCGACTTAAATTAGTGAATAGTGGCAAGTGGATAGTGGATAGTTGGGAGATTTAAAGAAATAAGTAAATCAATCTACCTCTTTCTTTGCATATTTAAAATCTACTATTCACCATCCACTATTCACTATCCACTATCCACTATCCCCAAGCAACATAAGGCAATTTACTAGCTGTAACCTTAGTCTCGCTGAGATTGGCAACTAATTGGCCGCAGGCGTCCCAGGTGCCGTTGGTGAGTTGCTGGCGGGCACCTTCACCGATCGAGACTGGGGCAGTAAAGTCGCCACATTGTACCTGTAAGGCTTTTAGATCGACGGTAATCGGAGTTTTGGGGTGATCGCGCAACAGCTCTTGCAGACGGGTGGTGGTGGCAGCATCAGCGGTGAGACAAGGGATGCCCATTGCGACGCAGTTGCCGAAGAAGATTTCTGAGAAGCTTTCGCCGATGATTAAGTTGATGCCCCATTTGGCGAGGGCTTGGGGTGCGTGTTCGCGACTCGAACCGCACCCGAAGTTGCTATTGACGATGAGGATATTTGCCCCTTGGAATTGGGGTAAGTCGAAGGGATGTGCGCCTTTGAGCTGGGTGCGATCGTCTTCAAATACGCTAGTACCTAAGCCGTCGAAGGTGACGCAGCGCAGGAAGCGGGCGGGGATAATTCGATCGGTGTCGATATCGTTGCCAGTAAGGGGGATGGCGGTACCGGAGATGGTGGAAATTTGGCTATTCATAGTTCAGGGGATAGGGGATAGGGAGCAATCCCCTCCGAGGAGGGGTGCCCAAAGGGCGGGGTGGGTAAAATCTGTGCTAATTACTAATCCTGCAAGATCGCTTCAGCTTCGATTTCGATCAGGATGTCGGGGGAGATCAGGCGGCTGACTTCTACCATGGCGGTAGTGGGGCGGATTTCGCTGAAGAATTCGCCGTGGGCTTTGCCGATGAGTTCCCATTCGTCGATGTTCGTGCAGTAGATGCGGGTGCGAACTACGTCGTTGAGGCTGGCTCCGGCTTGGTGGAGGGCGGATTCGATATTGAGGATGATTTGTTTGGTTTGGGCGTAGACATCGCCGATACCAACTAATTCGCCTGCGGCGTTGGAGGCAGTGGTACCGGAGACGTGGATGGTGTTACCGATTTTGACGGCACGGGAGTAACCGATGATTGGTTCCCATTTCGATCCGGTAGAAATATTCTGACGTTGTGACATAATTTTTAATTAGTGAATAGTGGATAGTTTAAGTTTGGAATTCACTCATTAGCCATTTGCCGATTTGAGATTGGTCTTGTTCTTTGCTGAGATTTAATGCTTCGGTAATCGTGGCGATCGATAAGTTCGGCAATACTAGGGAAATATCGATTCTGCGGCTACCTCGATCGAACATTTCAAACGCATATACTTGAGAATTTTGCACATCTACTACCCAATATTCAGAAATACCCATTTCTTCATATAACAAACGTTTCGCACCGAGATCGTCTTCAAGAGTAGTATTAGAAATCTCAATGACTAGGTTTGGAATAGCTTGTTCATCTAAATTAACCAGAGATTTACCAACGGGTGCTAATCTCGCTCTTTCTCCAGTGTAATAAGATAGATCTGGTTGGCATTCTCTGATTTCAGTTTTACGATAGGTACAGTTATCGAAGCCATTAATTGCAATCCCCCCGATCGTACAAAATAGATTGACGGCAAATGTGAGAAGTACATGATATCGAGAGTGGTCTGCACCTGTGGGCATATCTTCAATCCTCATGTAGCCGCTATAGTAGTAGCCTTGATGTTGTTCATGTTCGGGTGAATCGATTGTATTTACGTATGTATCCCAATCAGATTTTAGCCAAGCGTTGGCTTTTAGTTTCTCTTGTAATTGAATCATTCTAATAACCACCTATTCAGATCGAGTCAATATTAAATATTCTCTGCATTATGGAGATGAATTACCAAATAAAATAGCTAAGATTTTATCGATTTCTTTAATGTAGTAATCATTAGAATCGATAAAGGCAATTTGCCCTTGCAGCTTTAAAAACTTCCAATCCATTCCAGTAGTTACAGCACCATATAGAGTATCAGTCGGATTCCCTTCTTTTTGATTGAACAAACGAGCCGCAAACATTGTCGCAATACATTGGCCTAATCCACTGGGAATACTTTCATTTTTTGCTTCGACGATCGTCAGAACAGGGCTAGCAATATAATATTGTTCTGGCGATCGACTCAAAATAAAATCACACCGACCATCTAAACCTTGACTCGGATCGACTTCAAAGCTGCTACCAGAGAAGATTGAAATTTGGTTTTTTAGTAATCGCCGAACTTCCATTAGAATTGGCATAATGACTAGTTCTGATCGTGCTTTTTCAGTGTTAATCGCACTAGCTAACGGAATCTGATCTTTGAGTACTAGTGATAGTAATTCGCTAGGCTGAACTGGGGTAATGTCCGCAAATAAATCTTGTGTTTCATCTGTAATAATTGCAAAGTCAGATTTAACTTTGCTCAGGGTGAAATTACTATATGCCATGTTGATTTTACTCGATGTGCAAACCTATTCATATATGTCATAGGGGCGGGTTTATGCTAACCAGTCAAGATTTGTACCAATAAATCTCAAACAAACCCGCCCAACCCCACCAATAACAATTGACTGTGGAATTACCGTATTTCACCAATCGATTATTACTATTTTAATTCATCAATTCCCGCACGTCGGTAACTTTCCCAGTCACCGCCGCCGCGATTACCATTACTGGCGACATCAATAATGTCCGCCCCGAAGAAGAACCTTGACGACCTTTGAAATTACGATTGGAGGATGATGCACTGATTTGTCGTCCGACTAATTTGTCGGGATTCATCGCCAAGCACATCGAGCACCCAGCCTCACGCCATTCAAAGCCGGCGTTTTTAAAAACCACGTCTAACCCTTCGGCTTCGGCTTGTTTTTTCACCCGCTCGGAACCAGGAACGATGAAGGCTTTGACGCCGGTGGCTACCTGTTTTCCGGCGGCAAATTTGGCGGCTTCGCGTAAATCGGTGATGCGTCCATTGGTGCAACTGCCGACGAAGCAGACGTCTACTTTAGTGCCCAGAATTGGTGCGCCTGGGGCTAGATCCATATACTGGTAGGCTTCTTCGGCGATCGCGCGTTCGTCTGCGGGCATTTGGGCTGCGGTGGGGATGGGTTCGTCTACGCCGATACCTTGCGCGGGGGTAATGCCCCAGGTGACTGTGGGGGCAATTTCGGCAGCATCGAAGACGATGACATCATCGTATTCGGCATCTTTGTCGCTCCGCAAGCTTTCCCACCAAGCGACGGCTCGATCCCAATTCGTCTTTTTGGGTGCAAAATCTCGTCCTTTGAGATAATCATAAGTGACTCGATCGGGATTGATATACCCACAGCGCGCGCCACCTTCGATCGCCATATTACAGACGGTCATTCGAGCTTCCATGTCCATCTGCTCGAATGTGGTGCCAGCAAACTCGTAGGCATAACCCACACCGCCTTTGACGCCAAGTTTACGGATGATATGTAGAATTACATCTTTGGCATATACCCCAGGTTGGAGGGTGCCATTAACTTCGATTTTACGGACTTTTAATTTACCCAGAGCCAGGGTTTGGGAAGCTAAAACATCCCGTACCTGAGAGGTGCCAATTCCGAAGGCGATCGCACCAAATGCGCCGTGAGTAGAGGTGTGACTATCCCCACAGGCGATCGTCATTCCTGGCTGTGTCAGCCCCTGCTCAGGCGCAATTACGTGGACGATCCCTTGGCTGCCAGAACCGACGTTGTAGAATCTAATTCCATGCTCTTTGGTGTTATTTTCCAGGTGTTGCATCATCTCTTCGGCAAGGCTATCGGCGAGAGGGCGCGATTGGTCTTCGGTGGGGACGATATGATCGACGGTGGCGACGGTACGTTCGGGATAGGGGACTTTCAATCCGCGATCGCGCATCATCGCAAAAGCTTGGGGACTGGTGACTTCATGGATCAGGTGCAAGCCGATGAATAGTTGGGTTTGTCCTGATGGTAATGTGGCGACGGTGTGTGCGTCCCAGACTTTATCAAATAATGTATTTTTGCTCATGGTTTTAATTAGTGGATAGTGGGTAAAGAGTAGGGTGTGTTACCGCGCAGCGTAACGCACCAAAGGGGTAGGTTGGGTTTCTAAAATTTAAATCTAGCCATGAATAAAAAAGTAAGTAGTCATAAAGATCGCAACGATCGATACAAATCGCCGAATAATTTGTGATGGAATCTGGCGGGCAAAGTTGGCGATAAAATAACCACCTAAAGCACCACTGATCGCCATAATAATTGTTTGCTGCCAAGCAATGATACCTGCAAATAGAAACGGGACGATCGCGATACCATTGATACAGGTTCCTAGCCATGTTTTTAGGGCATTCATGGCATGAATGTTTCTAATGTTGAAAAAGGTGAGACTTGCCAACATCAAAATCCCAATACCCGCACCGAAGAAACCACCATAGATTGCGATTATGAGTTGAGCGATAACTAGATAAGCTAGCGGTATCGACTTGGGTGCATTTGCTCGATTCTCCGATGGAGAGGCTTCGCCAACGAATGATTTTAGCCATTGTTTAAAAGATTCTCCGAAGATAAATACAATAGTTGCCAGTAATAATAAATAGGGAATTAGCTTTTTAAAAATATCAGCAGATGTATAGAGTAACAAAATCGAGCCGAGCAATCCACCCACTAGACTAACAGTACTCAAAATTAGCATAGTTCGCCGTTGGCGGAGCCTCTCCTCTGGAGAATCGACATCCAAATCACGACGGTAGGCACCTGCACTTGCCAAACTAGCCACCCACAGGGCAGTATTGTTGGTAGCATTAGCCGCGATCGGCGACATACCAGTAAAGATTAGTGTCGGAAAGCTAATGAAACTACCGCCACCAGCGACAGCATTTAGTCCACCAGCGATAAAAGCAGTAGCAAATAACAATAAACCATTGAGATCTGTGAGTGGTGGTGCGATCGGCATATATTTAGAAAATGCCTCCGAATAAATTCAGGGCTATTGTTGCAAAGTCCGCGAAGGTGAACTAGTTAATTAGTCTGCGAAGGCAGACTTTGCATCATGAGCGGCGGTTTCTAACCGCTGAGATCGTCGGTAACAAACTAGATTAATCGATCGCGATTGCTAGTCAATTAGCTAGATTTGATCCCAATTAATAAAGCTAGCTCTAACCATTTCCAATAACAGTCTACATCTGCAAATCCAATCTCCCTTAGATATCCGAGTTGAGTTTCGACATCGAGCAATTTATTCGATGGATCTTCATTTTCAGGCGTATATCCAATCTTGGTGAGAAACTGAATGTGAATCTTTTGATTGGGCGAAGCAACGTGTTCGAGATTGGCAAAGACACCGCCAGGAGTTAGTAGATCGAATATTTCTGTATATAGAGATTGCTTGCGATCGTGAGTGACATGATGAATGGCAAAACTCGAAACGATCGCATCAAACTTGCCGAGATCTGGTAATCGATCGTCCAAATTATGACTGATAATTTCAATAGAATTATCATCCTGAAATCTCGCGCTGGCTTTTTCCAGCATTACTGGTGAAAAATCCAAGGCAACCCCCGTCGCTGAAGATCGATCGATTTTGAGTAATCCCATCAGTCTGCCGTCACCAGTACCCAGATCGAGAATCCGCTGGGCTGCGGTGGGGATGTAGTCCAGTAAGACAGCTTCACCCTCAGTCCGATGGGGAATACTATCTGCTTTGGCTAGATAGCCGAGGGCATGTTCGGTGGTAGACCATAGATTCACCATATCGCTGAATTTCGGTAATTAATGGTGGGTGTTCTGTCTTCTTAACTATAGACAAGAAAATTAGTGCTTGTCCAATATATATTAGTATGACGATCGATACTTTTAAAGTATTAATTACTGATTCGTTATCGACCCCCACGATTTTCCATTCGCCATAGATAATCGCGGCGATTGACAACTCCCCAAGCAGAAAGTCGGTTGCGAAACCACTTAATTTGCTTAGTTGATGGATAGTCCGATCGACTAGATTTAGGAACCATTTGTGGCGATTTCATCGAATTATTTATCGGTGATCGATTAGTTCTCTTGAATAATTGTGATACCCAAAGCGGCATAAGTTGCCAATCGAAGTCGATCGACAGTAGGTGCCGTGACTAAATAAGTTAGAGCCTGAATCGTATCGACGACATAGTTAGAAGCCGTATCCAATTTGGCTTCCGTCGCTAACCCGATTACTTCCGCCGCACCGGCAATCATCGCTTTTTTGACGTGCGCCTCATCGAGATTCGCAACGCTAATCCCCACTTCTGGATGCAGACTACATACACCTAACATGCAGATATCGGCTCTAATCGATCGCAAGGATTCGATCGCCGTTGTACCAACATTTACCAGAGCCGTCTTGTATAGCCGCCCACCTAACATAATCACTTCAATTCGATCGTGTTCGGCAAGTGCTAGAGCAATTGGCGGACTATTAGTAATCACCGTCGCCACTAAGTCTAATGGTAAATGGTGGGCGACTTGTAGCGTCGTCGTGCCCCCATCTAAGATTACCACTTGCCCAGGACGAACTAACTTGGCTGCTGATTTGGCGATCGCTTCTTTTTCTTTTGGTGCTTGTTTTTGCCGATCTGCATAACTGGCGGTGGCGGGTGAAGTTAGCAGTGCGCCACCATGTACTCGCTGCAATAATCCGGCTTCGGCTAGTTCTCTCAAGTCACGACGCACGGTGTCTTCAGAAACTTTGAGTTCGTTACTGAGTTCGGAGGAGAGCACCTTCTTATTGCGGTGGAGAATTTCGAGAATAAATTGTCTGCGCTCTGCGGTTAGCATCGGTCTTTTGCCTGAAACTGCGGGTTTGGTATTGATAATGCCTGTTTGTTAGTATATACTCTTTTTAGTGCTGGTTTTCCGGTGTTTATTCGCTGGGGATCAATGAAAAACGCATTTTCACGCAAAAATAAAATCAGATATTCGGTTGTTGGGGTGTGGCGGAGATCTACCCACCCCGCCCTGACGGGCACCCCTCCTCGGAGG
>NZ_JANNDR010000368.1:0-2121 GCF_031378165.1 Chamaesiphon sp. OTE_75_metabat_556 | reverse complement strand
TTTCGATTTTTAATTTAATTTAATTTTATCGATCGTTCAAGCGATCGAGATAAAATAGTCTGGCTCATCGACCGCTACCAACGATGGTGCAGCTAGTCAATGGTAAAACGATCGAATTTACATCCTTTGAGGGTAAAAATCGATATAACTGGCGCACATCAGAGGATAGTAGATTGTTGATGCTATTGGGTTTCAGTCCTCAACCCAACCTCCAATTACTCGCGATCTAGACATGACAGCCGCAGCCAGTAGATATTGACCTCTCACCAAAAACGATACCTTGGATCGATCGATTTTCAACACCCGATCGGCATGAGGATTGTAGCTGCTATGATGTTTGAGCCGCAGCTTGCGCGATCGCGATCGGCGCACCCCAAAGGCGATCGAACTAGCTGTATGTAGGAGCGATTATCAAATCATCTAGAGCTTTTGGTGAGTATACGCATGTTGCTTGACATTATCGTCCTTGGTGACGACTCGATCGGCATTGAGAATCCGCTTGCGCTCGGTTGAATAGTTGAAGCTAGTATAGACTTCGCCTGGAGCGATATGCGATTGGGCTTCAGGGCGACGTTTATAAGTCCGTGCCGAAGCGATACAACGGTAAGCAAATTCATTTCCCAATTGACAGTCAGCGGGGAAACTAGCGGGAATTTCGGGAGTATCGCCACCGATTAAGGCACCCAAGGTTGTCGCTGCCGCAATTTCATAAGAGGTGGGAATGCCTTTGAGCAGGGCTTCCCATGCTGAGGAAGGGATTGGTTCGATGACTTTAACCGCATGTACCCCGTCATCATCCCGAAAGAAACAGGTGGCGACACCGACGACGAGATAGTCATCAGCGGTGAGATCGGGAGCCTCAGCGATCGTGGTTAGCATGGTCATAGTAATTTCTGTTGCGATCTTGCCGATCGAGTAGCTAGGTTTTGGTCTTGTATCGATCCTACCAATTTAAATAGGTTCGGCAGATCCTCGTTAAACTACTTATTATAGTAAAGAGCCAATACTTGTCGGTAGCTCGCGAGCGGATCTTAAACTTCTCGGGACGATCGCCACTAACTACCGACACTACCCAGATACTCGCCAGACATGGAAGCTTTTAGCCCGACACCACCAGATTGGATCGCCCCAGCAACTCACGCCGCTGGCTTTTGTTGCCCTAGCTGTAGCCAGAACTCTACTGTCGCTACCGCCGTGTGGATCAATCGCCGTTCGCCCGTCTCGATCGAAAATCGACGGCGCAAGTGGCAAGAATTTTATCTATGTGAGTGTGGCAAAGCTTGGTGGGGATGGAGCAACGAGCGCGCTCCTAACGAATTTGCCGATCGTGCTCCGGTCGATGGCGATCGGAGCGACATCGATTATGACAGCTTTTTTGGTTACTTTTAAATCGCTAAAAAGAATTAACAGCAATGGATTGGCAAGAAATTTCAGGTCATTGGGTCTATTTACCGCGTCAACCGCGTGCAGTAATCCATTTTTTAGGTGGGGCATTTGTGGCGGCGGCACCACATCTGACCTATCGATTGTTGTTGGAAGCTTTGGGCAAACAAGGCTATGCCATTATTGCGACACCGTTTATCAATACTTTCGATCATCGGGCGATCGCTAGTGATGTTTTTAATAGTTTTGAAGATACTTTAGAGTTATTGCAGACCCGAAGATATTTGCCAGCGGGTTTACCAGTATATGGAGTCGGACACAGTATGGGCTGCAAACTTCATTTACTAATCGGGAGTATGTATGATGTCAAACGAGAAGGTAATATTCTGATTTCTTTTAATAATTTTTCGGCGCGCGATGCGGTGCCCTTAATGGGCCAAATGCCAGCGGAATTTAATGTTGAATTTACGCCCAATCCCCAAGAAACACTCGATACGATCGCGGCTTATTATGATGTACCCCACAATTTAATCGTCAAATTCACCAATGATACGCTCGATCAATCCTATACTCTGTGTCAAACTTTAACCAAAATTTTCCCCGGGACGAACTCGACGTTGAGTATTAATGGTAGTCATGTGACCCCATTGGGACAGGATTTTCAATGGCAACTCAATCCGCAAATTTTTACGCCATTTGATGCGATCGGGCAGTGGATCAAACAAGAAGTCCATCGCG
>NZ_JANNDR010000353.1:0-3237 GCF_031378165.1 Chamaesiphon sp. OTE_75_metabat_556 | reverse complement strand
CAAGACAGTTCTTTCAGCCATCAGGCGGGTGAGGTTTTACAAAGATTGGGGTAATCTGGATAGATAGAGATAGCACACTTTATTTACGCAAATACCTTGACGATCGTAGGTAACTACCAGACTCGTACATCCAAAGCTATGGGGAACCACCAGCACTCAGCACAGAATACTACGCTCTTGCGGCAAATCTTTGGCAGCATTCAGGCTGATAGTTGTCCGAAACATTACAATTTTCACATGCACACCAATTGCTCTGATGGCAAACTGCAACCAGAAGATCTGATGGCTCAGGCTGTAGAAATTGGTCTCCAAGGGATGGCAATTACCGATCATCATTGTGTCAATGGTTATTATCGTGCTGCCAAGTGGCTCGAAACCCAATCGATTGATTCGCTCCAATTATGGACGGGAATCGAAATTACTGCATATCTGCCTCCGGTAGACGTCCATATTCTCGGCTACGGATTTGACCCCCTCGAACCAAGTTTGGCTCCTTACCTAACGGGTAGAGAGCCTAGGGGAGCCGATGCCCGCGCCGAACGGGCGATTGCCGCGCTCCATGCGGCTGGGGCGATCGTCGTGTTAGCACATCCCGCTCGGTACCGTCGATCGCCAGAAGAATTGATTCCGACAGCAGTTTCACTGGGTATTGATGGGGTAGAAACTTATTATGCTTACAACAATCCCAATCCTTGGATTCCCAGCTTCGAGCAGACCGAAACAGTTAAACGTTTAGGAAATAGCTACAACCTGTTACATACTTGCGGTACGGATACGCATGGGTTGAATTTACTGCAACGTTTGTAGACCGCTCGTTGTATTTTATTTAACATTCTCACTACTGACACTGAGGCACCTAAATGCCGAAACTACCAATTCATCAGGGTACGGCTAAAGAGTCTAAAACTATTGCTAGTAAAAGATCGTGGAATCGATCGATCGGGTCTAAGTAAAATCGCTAATTGCCAATCCGATAGTAGTTGTCTATGATAGTTGATTAGGGATATTATACCTCTACTGAATTAGATGTCTTTAAATTCGATTAAGCCTCTCAATGGTCAAGCTTCAAGTATGGATCCAAGTTCTATACGTGGACTGCTCGAAATGACACAACCGACAAATCCAGATGTCGAACATCCAGAATTGAGACTAGATAGTGAGGGTGGTGGTGCAATCTCGATGCCAGCAACAATCGGGTCATCCGTTGGTGGAGCCACTGCACTCGAACACCGTAGCGATTTACCATCAGAAGATATTCGCGTTGCAGCACTCAAGGCAACGCTAGAAAGACACCGTGGCGAACGCCAAATCGTTTTACTCCAAGACTTTCCAGATCCTGATGCTTTGTCGGGAGCATGGGCATATCAACTGATTGCCAAGCAATACAATATTCACTGCGATCTCGTCTATGCTGGCGCGCTCAGCCACCAGGAAAATATCGCACTCGTCAAGCTAACAGGACTACCAACTAAGAAGATTTCGACTGCAAGTCTGAAGGATAAAGATTTAGCAAACTATCAAGGCTGCGTACTGATCGACAACCAAGGTACCACCTGTCAATTATTAGAACCAATCCGGCAAGCTGGCGTACCGATTACAGTCATTATCGACCATCACAGCCTCCAAGAAGATCTCAACGCCGAATTTGTTGATATCCGCCCCTCTACTCGCGCGACAGCGACAATTCTCACCCAATATCTCCAAGCTGGATTACTCAAGCTCGACAGCAGCATTAGCGAGCATGTTAAATGTGCCACAGCACTGATGCACGGCTTGAGATCGGACACCAATCGCTTAATGCAAGCGCAAGAAGAAGACTTTTTGGCGGCGGGATATCTCAGCCGCTTTTATGATGCCCAATTGCTCAATGCCATCCTCCAAGTATACCGATCGAAACGGGTGATGGAGGTGATTCAGAGATCGCTCACTAACCGAGTGGTACAAAATAACTTCTCGATCGCGGGTGTCGGCTATTTACGCTATGAAGATCGCGATGCGATTCCCCAAGCAGCAGATTTCTTAGTTACTGAAGAAAACGTCCATACCGCGATGGTTTACGGCATCGTCCGCGATGAGGATGATGAAGTCGAATTGGTGATTGGATCCCTCCGCACCTCCAAATTAACCCTCGATCCAGACGAGTTTATCAAGGAAGCCTTTGGTAAAAATAGCGAGGGCCGGTTCTTCGGTGGCGGGAGATTTACCGCTGGCGGGTTTGAGATTCCAGTTGGGTTCTTGTGCGGGTTTAATGACAATACTGAGTTTTCTAAGATGAAGTGGGAAGTGTTTGACAATCAAATCAAGCAGAAGTTACTTCGATTAGTCAATCCTACGGATAGTTATTAAATTTAATCCAGCTTTAAAAATTCAGTGTAGGGGCAATTCATGAATTTCCCCTACTACACTGAGGCGATCGAGAATTGTGATGTTGCTAATTCTAAGTGCTTGATCAGAGTAGGCTGTGGTAATGGCCCAATAATATGCTGCCACGGTAAAACTCGATCGAGATCCCAAGTTTGATGGACGTAGAAATCCAGATCTGGAACCTTTCCTCGTAACTCCTTGAATGCGCGCCGAAAACTCCCGATCGAATCTCCATAATTGCGGGTAAGTTCGAGTAAATGAGACAACCTGCGATCGCCTCTAGAAATGATGGCTTGAATTACCGACCAATTATAACTCTCAGGGCGAAAATCGATCCCATTCGGCGTAAGTTGTTTTTGCAGTAATTTCAATCTTTTATCGGCTTCTTTATTTACTCCAAACCATTGAAACGGCGTGTGAGCCTTCGGCACGAACGTACTGCATCCAAAAGTCAGCCGCAATCCTGGGACTGCTTTTTTAAGCGATCGCAACATCGTCACCGTCTCATCTATGTCACCATTCTCTTCACCTGGAATTCCCGCCATTCCATAGAGTTTTAACCCTTTTAAACCACCTGCTTTGGCATTAGCAGCAGCTTGAAATATTTCATCGGTTTCGAGTTTCTTGTTGACGATCTTTCTAATCCGTTCTGAGCCGCTCTCTACCGCGATCGTTAGCGATTTACTATCCCGCTGGGATAGAATTTCCGCCAATCGAACCGTGACGGTATTCGTGCGGACTGAGGATACACTCAGTCGGACATCATCATATTTAGGTTGAGCCAGATGTTCTAGTAATGCGGGAAATTCTGGATGTTGGGTGACTGATGCACCGAGTAAGCCCAAGCGATTGGTGACTTTCAAGCCATTATCG
>NZ_JANNDR010000335.1:0-18454 GCF_031378165.1 Chamaesiphon sp. OTE_75_metabat_556 | reverse complement strand
CTGGCGGTACACATTCTGCTGATATAATTCAGTTCGCTGTCGATCCTCTTGAGTAACATAGAGTCGATCGAATGCCCAAACATGTTCTAAGAATTGAGGGATACGATCGCATTCTGCTGGAAGTTGCAGCGTCAAAACTTCTGGGCAATTTGCCCGGACTTCGGCACACTCAACTGGATTGTCATCAATAAAAATAAAGCTATCTAAACTCAGTTGCAATTCCGCAGCTAACACCTTGAGATTCACCGACTTAGGTTGCCAATTAATACACGAACTGACTAAATGTTCGCGAGTCAGTAACATGTCTTGATGTTCATCAAAAATCGCAAACACATCCTCTGGCTGATTCTTACTGCACAGACAAATCAACTTTCCGGCTTGCTGTTGAGCAATTATAAAAGCTTGCAACGCTCGATAAGGTGATGAGATGTTTACTCCGGCTATGCCATCTTCACCACAGACACCACTCCAGAGCGTATTGTCACAATCGAGTACAATTACCTTATAAGGAGCACTTTTTAAAGCACAGATCTTCCGTGCTAACATCGTGCCTAATCCACCAAAAAATTCTGGCGTATAGGGAATATGTCCAAATTCATCCCCATAAGCATCGTAGTAATTTTCGACTGGATAAACACTGGCTAACTCTGTACTTTTAACTAAGTACACTCCATTAATGCCATCAAGTTCAGTCGCTAAAAGTTCTTCCAGTTGCTGGTGACGCTCTCGATCGAATCCCCCATTACTAACACGAGGAGCAGGGGGGCAAATCGAGACTAAATGGAGATTTGCCGAGCGAGCTACCGCAGTTCTTAACGCACTCCCTAAGTCTCGAATATTCTGCTCAATTTGGGATGTACTGACTGTGACGAAGGAAGATTTGGGACTATTTTGTTGATGTGGACGAATTGCATAGATATTATATAGTCCCGAACCTTGAAGTAAAGATTCCTCATCAATCACAAATTCAAACCCTTTAGCTGTCAGCAATTCCATCACTGCTGCAATCGTGCTACCCTCTTGGTCATGCACTTCTATGACTATTTGTTTAATCAGTGCCCAGTGATGTTCTTTAATGCCCTGAATAATTGCTAATTCACTTTTCTCGGCATCGAGCTTCAGTAAATCGATGCGTTCGATCTGATATTCTTCAATAATTTCTGAAAGACTTCGCAATTGGGCTTGATAAATTTGGCGATCGAGTCGATCTTTTAGAAATTCATCAGCTAACGTCTCTAAAGTTTCTTCATCAAGAGTATCATCGCGACGCAATATGTTTAAGATAACCGATCGAATTGCTTTTTCATCTTGTTCTGTATCAGCAGCAAAACTTGAAAATACTGACGAGCGCGGATAGAAAGTAAAGGTAGCTTTTTGATTCTCTGCCCCTAACCCACAGTTAAATAGCTGGACATTCTGACAATAGAGTTTGGCATTAATTTCTAACTTTTCAAAGGCATGAGGTGCCGGCTCAAATGCATAAATTTTGCCCTGGGGACATTGTTGTTGGGCAAACAACGTAAACAACCCAATATTCGCCCCAACATCGATAATGCAATCATCCTCGTTGAAAACAATTCCGTGTCTTAAATAAACGCGATCGCCAAAAATCTCCTGGTACAAATACTCGGTTTCATATTGGTTTAGATGCGCAATTTCTAAGTGATTGGGTAAAGTGTGGCGTTCGCTATTGCCCAAAATATCCTCAACGCGATCAACTTTTAATGTTAACCGCTGATTGTTGCGCTCCCAATCTTCCAATCTCAGGAGAATCAGATTAATTCCATGTTGATTCTGGGCAAATAGACTGGTGGGATTGAGTAATTCTTGAAAAATCTGATTGTAAGGGGCAAACTCAATTCGATCGGTAATGCCTAATTGTTCGAGCCAGTATGATAGAAAATCCTCAACTAATTCACTCGTAAATGTAGCAGCGATCGCAATTTTCTGATGTACCATATTACTTTAGTATTTGTTGATCGGCATAAGTGGCAATCGATCTTCGACAAACCTGAGACGATGATAGCAATAGACGATCTCAGTTGCTAAGACGGTGTGGTGATTAGTGCAACTCGGCGATCGATATATCCTAATTCCGCCAATTTACTCAAAATTTTATCGACACTTTCGGCAATAGTCTCCCGATCTGTTTGACATTCCACGTCAGGAGCAAGCGGGCTTTCATACAAATCATCAATCCCTGTGAAGTGTTTAATTTCACCAGCTCTAGCTCTCTTATACAAACCCTTGACATCTCGCTGCTCGCAAACTGCCAATGAGGCATTGACGTACACTTCAATAAAATCACCAATTCGGGCTTTGACTTCGGCGCGAGCTGCTTGGTATGGTGAAATTGCCGCAACCAGTACGATTATATTGTTTCTAGTCAAAAGATGCGCGACAAAACCAATCCGCCGAATATTTTCGTCTCGATCCTCCTTGCTAAAAGTCAATCCTTTGCTTAAGTTCTGGCGCACCATATCACCGTCGAGTACCTCAACTTGATATGCTCTCGATCTCAGTTCTGCCTCCAGAAATTTACAGATTGTGCTTTTTCCAGCACCACTCAAACCAGTTAACCAGATTGTTGCACCCTGCTGTTTTTTCATGATATTATCCCTGCATTCATTTCGGTCTTTTATTCAGTAATCAAAGATTATTTTTTTAGATCTCCACAAAAAATTTAGATCCAAAATCTTGAGTAGTCATTTGACTGATACTCAGTAGTTAATTATACTTTTCAAGATTTCCGTCTTGAACAATGCTCTGATTTAAATCTGCTTAATGGTACAATAACACAAATCGACGGTATAGTAGTATCAACTCAATCGAGTGAGATAATCGTCCAGCAATTTGGCAAATTAAGGTATAACAGGAAATACAAAACTCTTAATATTTAAGCGAAAACCTTTACGGAAAAAGGAATGCACGCACTTCCAGTTCTCTCGATCTCCCAACTTTGCCCATTGCCGATCTAACAAAATTGCATTATCCAAGTTATATTCCGCTCTAGAGATTAATCTGACTTAGAGATTTAAATATTGTGACAAATCAAGTAAATACTCAGCCAGTCCTGACATTTGATGGTCGAGATGACTATATAGATTTTGGCAAAAATTATCTTGGTGGTGTCTTTGCAAAGGGGAGTTCCGCCTTTACAGTTTCAGGATGGGTGAATCCTCATCAACTCATAGACAAGTCAACTACGTATGGAACGCACAATGTTTTTTTCGCTCGATCGTCAGACCGATACAGTGATAATTTTGAATTCGGGATCGATCCAGAAGGAAAGCTCAATGTATATATTGATACAAATACTGATGATGTAATTCAAACCTTTGGGAATGGCGAATTAACCATCGGGCAATGGCACTTCTTTGCCATTATTTTTGATGTCGGTCAACTGCATATCTATCTGGATGAGCAGGAATATACGGGTGCTTTGACAGGTCAATCTTTAAATAAAGCAACGAGTCCACTCACTCTAGGGGCAACTTTACACAATCAGGTCTACTTCACGGGACAGTTGGCAAATATTAGCGTCTGGAATTACCCCTGTACCCAGACCGAAATTCAAGCACATCGCGCTAGTCCACTCGTCGGCACAGAGCCAGGATTAGTAGCCTACTGGAAGCTCAATGAAGGTCGAGGAACGATCGTCCAAGACTCCAGCGCACAGCCCTACAACGGCACTGTACATGGCAATCCACAATGGGTTTTGGCACCAGTGCCCTTTCCAATTTGGCAATCATCGGAGGAAGGCGAGACAGTTAGTGTTACACAGCTAGAGATCGCCGCAACCACTCAAATTAGCGCAGATCCAATCGTCGAGAATATTCACCAGCCAGCAGCAGTCCAAATAGCCGAACGACAGGAGCCGAACAACGCCATGAATACCGCATCTCAGCCTAAATATAAAATCCTGAGTATTGATGGCGGTGGGGTGCGAGGGATCGTCCCTGCCATGATTCTGGCTGAAATCGAACGGCGCACCCAAACACAGATTTTTAGTCTGTTCGATTTAATTGCTGGTAGTTCGAGTGGTGGCATTCTCGCACTCGGATTGACGAAACCGCGATTGGATGTACCGGAATCCAGTGCTCCCGTCGCTCAGTACAGTGCTGAAGAACTCATGCAAATCTACTTAGAGTATGGGGCGGAGATATTTTACGAGCCATTTTGGGAGCAAATCCTCGGACGAGTCGAGGATATATTTATGCAACCAAAATATGCTGCTGATGGGAGATCGGAAATTATCCACCAGTATTTTGGCGATACGCTGTTAGAACATAACCTCAAAGAAGTTCTGATTACGAGTTACGATCTCGATCGACGCATCCCGATCTTCTTTACTAACAAACCGGAAAAACAACAGCTAGAATCGAAAAAGTTTCGCAAGTTATGTCGAGGTTTTTCACTAGCTGATGCAGCATTAGCCACTAGTGCCACTCCGACTTATTTCTCCCCACATCGCTTTGTTAATGCCGATGTCAACCAATCCTACACATTAATTGATGGCGGCTTAGTCGCTAATAATCCGGCTAATTTAGCAATTTTAGAAGCCCAAATTAGTAGCCGAGCACAGCAACAAGTTCTCAATCTCGAAGATATCTTGTTAGTGTCTTTTGGCTGTGGTGCCCTCACGAGTGTCTATCCTTATCAAGAAGTGCAAAAATGGGGACAATTACAATGGACAAAACCGCTACTAAATATCGCGATCGATGGTGGGAGTGAAGTAGTAGCTGGAGAACTAGAACGGTTATTTGATGCTATTCGTCAGGACGATCGAACTAATTATTATCGGTTTCAAACATCTTTAACCAGCGAACTCGAAGCGATCGATAGTACTAAGCCAAGTCAGCTCCGGCAGTTGCAAGCTTTAGCAAATGTGATGATTCGAGAAAAAAGTCGGGAAATTGATGAATTATGTGCTTTGTTAACTAGCTAAATTGGCAGGCGATCGAATGGGTTAACCCAGCAGATAAGTCGAAGCTCTAGACACGATCGAACATCAATTTTCGGAGATAATCACCAGGTGAAAACATTAGAATTCTTGGGGTACTTAAATAGCTTAGATATCAAGCTTTGGCTGGCGGAAGACAAGCTCCGTTATCAAGCTCCCAAGGGAGCGATGACTCCAGAAATCAAGCAAGAAATCGGGACGAGAAAGCCTGACATCATCGCCTTATTAGCCGGAGCAAAAGTTGCTACTAATTCGCTGGAACTAGTCATTTCGCCCGCCGCCCGCACAGCAGATTTACCGCTTTCTTTTGCCCAACAACGACTCTGGTTTGTCAACCAAATCTCGCCAGATAGTCCGGCGTATAATCTGCTGGAGGCACTGCGATTGGACGGTTCTCCCAATCTAGTGGCATTGGAGCAGAGCCTGAGCGAACTGCTGCGCCGTCATGAGATTTTAAGAACTACTTTTCCCATCGTCGATGGACGACCAATTCAACTAATTGTACCGCCTACTTCTGTAACTTTACCCATCCATAACTTCCAGGATTTAACGATTGAAGTGCAAACTGATCGGCTGCGACAAATGGCGATCGCCCAAGCAGCTCAACCCTTCGATCTAGCTGTCGGTCCATTAATTCAATTCACCATGCTCAAACTGAGCGATCGCCAGTATGTGTTGCTATTAAAGATGCATCATATTATTTATGATGGCTGGTCTTTGAGCATCTTTTTCCGGGAATTATCTCAACTATATGCCGCTTTTGCTCAAGGTTTGCCTTCGCCGCTGACGGAATTACCGATTCAGTATGCCGACTTTGCCGTCTGGCAGCGGCAATGGCTCACAGGTGTAGTGCTCGATCGACAACTCAATTACTGGCAGCAACAGTTAGCGGGAGTCCCGCCCACGCTCGAATTACCGACAGATCGACCGCGTAGCCCCATTCAGACCTTCGCAGGTGGGGCTGAATGCTTTCAACTCGATCTCGATCTGACGCACCGCCTCAAGCAGTTAAGCCAAGACTCAGCGGCAACTCTATTCATGACGCTGCTGGCCGCTTTTTTGGTTTTAATTTCACGGTACACTGGTCAGACGGATATAGTTGTGGGGACACCGATCGCCAATCGCAACAATGCCGCGATCGAACAGCTCATGGGATTTTTTGCCAATACCCTAGCCTTAAGGGGCAATCTGGCTGGCAACCCTAGCTTTCGAGACTTGCTGGCGCAAGTGCGACAAACTACCTTGTCCGCCTACGCTCACCAAGATTTGCCCTTTGAGATGTTGGTCGAAAAGTTACAACCAGACCGAGATTTGAGTCGAAATCCCCTGGTGCAAGTGATGTTTTCGCTCCAGAATGCCCCCCAATCAGCGGCTGATTTGTCAGGGTTAACGATTCAGAGTCTGCCGCTCCCACTCGACATCACCGTCAGATTCGACCTAGAAGTCAACTACTGGGAAACTGCCGCTGGCTTAGAAGGCGTGTGGGCATATAATACCGATCTGTTCGAGCCAACCACCATTAAGCGCATCGGCGCACATTTTCACACGCTAGTCAACGCAATTGTGGCAAATCCAGAACTGCCAATTGCGAAATTACCACTACTCAGCCCTGCCCAGTTTCATCAATTAGCGATCGAGTGGAACGATACTCAAACAAACTATCCTGACGATAAATGCATCCATCAGTTATTTGAAGAGCAGGTAGAACGCAGCCCAGCAGCAGTAGCGGTCATATTTGAGAGTCAACAACTGACTTACCAGGAGTTGAATACGCGTGCCAATCAGTTAGCGCACCACTTAATTTCCTTAGATGTCGGTGCCGATGTGCTAGTCGGGATTTGTGTAGAAAGATCGATCGACACGATCGTCGGACTATTAGGGATTCTTAAAGCCGGTGGAGCCTATGTCCCACTCGATCCAGAGTATCCCGCCGAACGTTTACAATTCATGCTCGATGATGCGCGCATATCCGTACTGCTGACGCAACAACGACTCATTCACAAACTGCCCGCAGATCGAGCGCAGCTTATTTGTTTAGATACTGACTGGCAATCGATCGCGCGATCGATTCCGACCAATCCGCTCGCTAAGGTCGGGGCTACTAATTTAGCTTATGCGATCTATACCTCTGGTTCGACAGGTCAACCCAAAGGGGTGGAAATTACGCACCGTGGTGTCAATCGGTTGGTGATGGGCGTAGACTACGTTCGGCTAGATGCCAGCCAAAGATTGCTCCAACTAGCCCCAATTGCGTTTGATGCTGCCACCTTCGAGATTTGGGGAGCTTTATTACATGGTGCCAGATGCATTCTGTTTCCCGGCACGATGCCCACAGCGAAAACGCTGAGTGATGAAATCCACAAACATGGGATTACCACTCTCTGGCTGACGGCGGCTTTATTTAACTCGATCGTCGATAATGACTCACAAGCATTATCAGGAATTCAACAGCTCCTGATTGGTGGCGAAGCACTCTCAGTCGCTCACGTTCGCAGAGCTTTACACAGCCTGCCATCTACCCAAATTATTAACGGTTATGGCCCAACTGAAAGCACCACTTTTGCTTGTTGTTACCCGATCCCGCACCAACTGAAGCCAGAGATCGCCTCAATTCCGATTGGTCGTCCGATCGCCAATACCCAGGTCTATATCTTAGACCGCTATCTACAACCAGTGGCGGTGGGGATGCCAGGAGAATTGCATATTGGTGGTGACGGATTGGCACGCGGCTATCTCAATCGAGCCGAATTAACCCAACAGCAATTTATTCCCAATCCGGTTAGTAGCAATCCAAATTCCCGCCTCTACAAAACTGGAGACTTAGCTCGCTATCTACCTGATGGCAATATCGAATACTTAGGACGTATCGACAATCAAGTCAAAATTCGCGGCTTTCGGATCGAATTAGGCGAAATTGAAGCCGTACTCAGCCAACATCCCGATGTCCAAACCGCTTGTGTAATTGCCCGCGAGGATATCCCCGGCGAGAAGCAGTTAGTCGCCTATTTCGTGCCCCAGTCAGGAACAACACCTACCGCCACAGGAATCCGGCAGTTTCTGGTCGATAAACTGCCGGGATACATGGTGCCCAAGGCTTTTTCAATCCTCCCATCCTTGCCACTAACTCCAAATGGCAAAGTAGATCGCCGCGCTTTAACAGCCCCTACTTACAACCTCGATGCGAATACATTCGTCGAACCTCGCAACCAATTAGAATTGCAACTAGTCCAAATCTGGTCGCATATTCTGAAGGTTGACAAAGTGGGCGTAACCGACAACTTTTTCGATCTGGGCGGACATTCCTTGTTAGCTCCCTACTTAATGGCTGAAATTAAACAGCAATTTACTAAAGATCTACCGATTGTGGCTCTGTTCCAAAATCCAACCATCGAACAATTAGCAATAATTCTCCAGCAAGACTCAAGTTATGCTAGTTCATCTTGTTTTGTGCCAATTCAGCCTCACGGTTCCAAACTACCGTTCTTCTGTCTCCCAGGTGCTGGGGGCAGACCTTTTTACTTCTATCATTTAGGGCGTTATTTAGGCGCAGAACAACCCTTATATAGCTTTCAAAACGATCCCGGCGGTGACTTGCCGCCTGTCACCTGCATTGAAGATATGGCTCGGAATTACATTCAAGCAATGCAAACAGTTCAGCCCCAAGGCCCTTATTATTTGGGCGGACATTCTTATGGCGGTAATATCGCCTTTGAGATGGCACAGCAACTAGTGCAACAGGGGCAAGTGGTGGCACTACTGGTCGTAATTGATGCCTCGGCAACAACTTATCAAGATAAACAATTATTGGTTGATTATCTGGATTGGGATGATGCCATGTGGCTGAAAGAGGTCAGCAAAGGCATGGAAGTTTATCTAGAAAAGAATCTGGATATTTCCTATAATACGCTCCAATCTTTGCCGATCGAGGCACAAATGCAATCCGTTTTAACGTATTTCAAAACTGTGAATATTCTGCCTCCTGATGCTGATATTACGCAAATTAACAAGATGGTGCAAGTTTATAAAGCCAACACGCTATCGCTAGTTGATTATGTCGCCAACCAGATTTATCCAGCTAAAATTACCCTGATCCGTGCGAACGAACAGCTACCAGCAGATCCAAATAGTGACTTAGTTGCGCGGCAGCCCGCAGATTCAGATCTGGGCTGGGGCGAGTTTTCGACCGAACCAGTAGAGATTCAGTTCGTCCTCGGCAACCATGTCACAATTATGGCAGAACCCCACGTTCAGGTGTTAGCCGCAACCTTGACAGATTGCCTCCAGCGATCGCGAGCAAACATCAATCGTGGTACTTAAAAGATGGATAAACATCAATTTATTGATATATTTGACAGTTTAATTTTCAACCCGACAACTAGAAAATATTACGGTCAACAGGAATTTTTCAATGTTGGCTATTGGGACTCGGATACTCACACCCAAGCGGAAGCCAGTCTGAATTTGATGCAAAAACTTTTAGACTTGATTCCCGACAAGCAGGGCAAGATCCTTGATGTTGGCTGCGGTTTGGGTGCAACCACCAGTTATCTGCTTAAATATTACGCACCGGCGGATGTGGTGGGTATTAATATCTCTCCTGAGCAAATTGCTAGAAGTATGATTAATGCACCGGGCTGTGAGTTGATGTGCATGGATGCAGTCGAGATGACATTTGCAGATTGTCAATTCGATCGTATTATCTGCGTGGAGGCAGCCTTTTACTTTGATACTAGAGCAAAATTCCTCAAAGAGGCCGCACGGGTCTTAAAACCAGGTGGCCGAATAATCCTGGCCGACCTGATTTTTGAAACAACGCAATATTTTGGCGATTTGATTGTTGCTGAAAATATTATTCGCGACCAAGATATCGAAACGTATAAAAGTCTGTATCACCAAGCCGGATTTGCTCAAGTAAACTGCATTGAGACCACCGAGGCGTGCTGGAAAACACACTATCGAGATCTCAAATCCTCGATCGAAGCGGAATTGCAAACCGGACAAATCGATCGAGCCACCTACGAGCTAAATGTCGGTGCTATCGATGCCTTACTAGCTAGTTCGTCGATCGACTATGTGTTGGTTTCAGCTCAAAAATCACTTTAATCGATCGGTCAAAATTATGTTTAACTCGCTATCAGGGCAAAAAGTAGTAGTAATCGGCACCAGCTCAGGTCTGGATCTGGCAATCGCCCAGCAACTAGTCGCAGTAGGCGCAAAAGTTGTACTGACTCACTCAGATCCCGCAAAATTGCCGCAGGCGATCGAGTCACTCGCTGGCGAGATTGAGTCCCAAACCGTCGATATTGGGGATGAGGATTCAGTCCATACTTGTTTTGAACAGATCGGCAAGTTCGACCATTTGGTCGTCACCTCAATGGGCGATCGCAACCTGCCCCGATCGCTCCTAGCAGAGATGACCACCGCAACGGCTCAAGGTGCAATGTCAAAATTCTGGAGTACGTTCTTTGCTGTCCGCGCTGCACTCAACGGGATCGCCCCTAATGGCTCGATTACCCTCATCTCCAGTGTCTCGATTTTCAAATCCTCAAAACTAGGGGGGATTTCGGCCATCGCCGCTGCCAATGCGGCGGTTGCTGTGTTTGGTCGATCGCTGGCGTTAGAGATTGCGCCAATTCGAGTCAATGTCATTGCGGCTGGATTGCTGGCAGATACTAGCATCTGGAGCAATCAAACTGAGTCCGAACGATCGGATCTGACCAAGTGGGCACAGAGTGCCCTCCCCGTCCAACATCTCGGGCAACCAGCCGAACTAGCGCAAGCAGTATTAGGTTTGATGACCAATCCCTATCTCACTGGGGTGATTTTGCCTGTAGATGGTGGCGTAACACTGATCTAAACAGATCCCTGCGGTTAACCAGTTGAGTGTGTGAACTACCTGACTCTCATCCTACGGATAGAGCACGGGACTTCCCGCCTGTCCGTTAAACCGCCAAGTCCGCAATCGAAACTTGCGTGCTGATTAAACTCCGATTTTGATATAAAGATGTCCAATTTCAATTTTCCGAATCGGATAGTCCCGTTGCTGGAACTTCAATTAGTCCGATCTCAAACAGGAAGTTGAAAATCTTTTGCATTTTTCTCACTCGATATTAATCATCAAATCAAATGTACTATTTTATGAAATTTTACGCTCGACAAGGAATTTATTAGCATCAGCCTAATGTTTTAGAAAGTCGGGAAGTTAGTATAACAAACCACATGATGAGGATCGAGCATACTTAATTTTGAAACAAATCTTTAATTATTTGCTCGAATATTTGTAATGCCAGAAATACTTGAAGTTTAATCAGCGAAAGGTTTCTGTCGCATAAATTGTTTTACTATCTAGTTACATCTAGTGAGTTATTAGTAAAAAATCGGTTATTATGATCTTATGTAGATATTAAACGCAAGATTCGGATATCTCAATTAGAACTTAGACAATCGAAAGCTCTCTACTTGAGGAAAAGCGAAATCAATCTCCTTACTCGATCGAATTGCAACCAACAAGTATCAGGATTTTAGACTAATGACATTAGATCAAATTGCCACAAAACTAGCTGGACTGGGTCTTCCTGGCATCATTCTCGTAATTCTAGCAGTCTCATCGGCAGGTAGTAATGTTGCGATTGTTGCCGCGCTTACAGCGATGGGTGGACCTTTTGGTATTTTGGGTGGGATTGGTTTACTGGGGCTGATAACGGTTGCCGGCGATGCTGTTTCCAGCTATGGGATCGAAGCTATCCTCAAGGCTATTTATACAGAACGCAGCAAAAAAGAATCGGTGCGATTGCTCCTCAAAGAAATTAAAGATTTACCCATTTCTGATGAACTAAAACTCAAGTTGACAAATCAACTTAGTCCAGAGGTTAGTACTGGCAGTGAAGCATCTGGACAACCAAGAACAGTTGAAATTGTGGAAGAATAATTTAGTTTTGGACTGAAGTAACTGTTCGGGGTAATGAGAAAATGCGGTGTTCGAGCGATAGCGCGACATGCTTTTGTCGCGGTCGGGTATTTTTTTTAGCGCAGTGATGCTTCAAACCCATTGACGTCTTATCCTCCTCGAACAGACGCGTGCTTAAGACGAGTCAAAATGATTGCTGACTGGACGAAAGTTAAACTATCATCAGCGATTGAGCCAATTAGATAAGGCTCAAAAGTATTTTTAAATGTGGATTTTAGCAAAACGATCGAATATCGTTTGCAAAGTTAAAAACATTTTAGTTTATTCCTAAAATATGCAAACCCAAGTTGTTCCAGCTTCAGTTACAAGGGATACTTTTGCAGATTTTGCTCGATTTTGGACAAGTGTCAAAGCGATCGCCGAGCCTTATTGGTATCCCACCAAGTCAAGTGACAGAGTATTTCCCGCCGTGATTCGTTCGTGGGGGATGCTGTTGCTACTGATAGTACTAATAATTGCGCTGGTGGGGACGACGGCTTTCAATAGTTTTATTAGTCGCGATCTGGTCGATACGCTCATTCAAGAAAAAGATTATGATAAGTTTGTTAAAACCTTGTCAATCAACATTATTGGATTGATATTAGTAACAATTATCTTAGGATTTTCTAAATTTGTTAGAAAACAAATTGCTCTTGATTGGTATGAATGGTTGAACAATCATATCTTAGATAAATATTTGAGCGATCGAGCATATTATAAAATCAACTTCAAAGCAGATATTGACAATCCAGATCAACGGTTATCGCAAGAAATCGAACCCGTTACCACTAATGCTCTGAATTTTTCAGCTACTTTCCTAGAGAAAATCTTGGAAATGACAACTTTTGCGATCATTATTTGGTCTATTTCCCAACAAATTGGCGCGATTCTGATTATTTACACGCTCTTAGGCAATTTTATTGCTGTTTACCTAAATCAGGAATTAGCTAAAATCAAAGAAAAGGAGCTTGACTTCAAAGCTGATTATAATTACTCCTTAATCCATGTTCGTAATCATGCTGAATCGATTGCCTTTTTCCAGGGAGAAAAACAAGAGTCTAGGATGATTAAACGAAGATTTAGTCATCTTCTGGCAAACATCGATCGCAAAATAAGTTGGGAAAGAAGTAAAGATTTTTTCACCAGAGGGTATCAAGCTATTATTGAAGTTTTTCCGTTTTTAGTCCTCGCACCTTTATATATTGCCGATGAAATTGATTTTGGGCAACTCGGACAAGCCGCTCTTGCTTGTAATATGTTTGCGCTGGCTTTGGGAACGTTGATTAGTGAATTTGGAACTGCTGGACAATTTTCTAGTTATGTCGATCGGTTAGCTGAGTTTGCGGATGCATTAGAAACAGTCACCCAGCAGCCCGAAAATGTGAGCACCATTAAAACGATCGAAGAAAATCGGTTGGCGTTTGAAGATGTCACCTTACAAACACCCAACTATGAGCGGACAATCGTTGAAAATTTATCAATTTCAGTCCAACCGGGCGCAGGTTTATTAATCGTCGGACCGAGCGGTCGCGGCAAAAGTTCGCTACTCAGAGCGATTGCGGGCTTGTGGACTGCTGGTAGTGGTCGGTTGGTCAGGCCGCCCCTAGCTGAAGTCCTGTTCTTGCCCCAGCGGCCTTATCTGATCTTAGGCACTTTACGCGAACAGTTACTGTATCCCAATACCAATCGCCCCATCAGCGATGCTGAACTGCAATCAATTTTACACCAAGTCAACCTGGGAAATTTACTCGATCGAATTGCCGGATTCGATACGGAAGTGCCATGGGAGAACATCTTATCCCTGGGAGAACAACAACGGCTCGCATTTGCAAGGTTGTTAGTTACTCATCCTCGGTTCACGATCTTAGATGAAGCAACTAGTGCTTTAGATTTAACAAACGAGGCTCATTTGTATCAGAAATTGCAAGATACCCACACCACATTTATTAGCGTCGGACATCGAGAAAGTTTATTTAATTATCATCACTGGGTATTGGAACTTACCGGAGATTCCAGTTGGCAACTGGTGACTGTCGCCGATTATCGACAGCAAAAAAACCGAGCAGTTGTTACTAATTCTCCTAAAAATACCCAGATCGCTATCGATGATGTTCCTAATCGAGCAGATCCACTACCACCAGTAACAGGTGGAGCGGAAGTAGTAGTTACGAATTTCCCTGAAAATACGCAGATCGCCATTGATGATGTTCCCGATCGAGATCCACTACCACCAGTAACAGGTAGAGCAGAAGAAGAAGAAGTTTCAATCGAGGGACTTTCTCATAAAGAAATGCAAGCATTAACAGACTATTCACTTAGCAATGTTAGAAGCAAAGCCAGCCTCGGCAAGTCGATCGTCGGTAGGGATGGCTTTACTTATAACTACAACAAAAATTCCCAGGTATTGAAATGGGTCAGAATTTAGCTGTTACTCAAATTGAACAAAAAATATCACAAGATTAACCGATTTAAAACTTTCAGATTATTAAAATATTAAACTTCACATCTAGTTTTTAGGTATAAAATGTCATTTTTATTGATAGATGAACACAAATTAGCCAAGCAAGTAATTCAAAATATCGAGCAAAATGAAATTGCTATTGCTGTGGCAAACCTGCGTCAACAGGCGAAAACATCTGACGATCTGCCACCCGCTTGGCTGCTACATACCGCAGATGCTTTAGAAAATAATGACTGGAGTATTCTGTCTGAAGGCTTTATCAATCTGGATTTTATTGGTAAAAATGGATATTTCTCGATCGTCGCACCTTATCGAATCAATCGACAAGGTCAAGGTCATGTGGCTTTAAGTGCAATTTACGGAAAAATGCACGGAAATCAAGAGCCATCGATCGATCAATTAGAGCATCTGAGCCGTGAAAATTTTGGAACGCTAGGTCAACCAATTTCTCGAAATCTGTCTTTTACCGAGATTGCTAGTTGCGGTAATGTCAGCGGTGAAAATGGCGAAGCCTTCATCGTGCCGAATGGCTGGCTATTTCCGAATAGTATTTGTGGTCCAGCCCTAAACAATGCGAGCCAGCAGCAACGACGTTTTTTAGGTTCCAGCCGCGAATGCATCCAAGCAATATTTGAACCAACAACAGCCAACTTACTGTTAGATCCCTTAGAAGACGACATTAATAGCGATCGCTATCGCCATATAGACACCCAAGTTCATGAAGCAGGCCACGCCAGTGGTTTAGGATTTAACTTGAAGATCGAGCAGAACCTGTTTCAAAACTATACCTATGCTGGAATTGAGGAATGGCGAGCTGATAGCCTCGGATTTGAGTTTGCTGCGAGCATTTTGCCTGCCCAAGAAGCGGGGAAGTTGATAGCTGTCAATTTTTGTATTCGGTTTGGTTTAGATGCACATCGGTTAGGTGGGATGGAAGATGTGGATGTCTATGCGAGTCTGATTAGTTTAGAACATCTTTTTCAAAATGAGGCCATTTATGTTACCAAAAATGGGCAATTGGCCTTGCATAATTTGAGTTATCCAGGCTTACTCCAAGCGGTGGAACTCCATCGCACCCAAGCACTAACACTGACCCGTAAAGAGCTAAAGCTCAAACATTTGGCCGGATTTTTCTATCTTTATCAAATAGATATTCACCCATCAACACAATCAATTTTTCAGGGGCTAATTATCGATCGCTGCCAAGGAATTTGGTCGCAATTACAATAACGCAACACCATATCGTCATAGGAAAGATCGCAATATGAAGTCTTCACGTAACCGATCGTATCGGATCGTCGCTATCCCTGGTGAAGGGATTGGGCCAGAAGTTGTGCAAGCTGCTTTAATTATGCTACAAAAGGTCGCGGCACTCGAAGGATTTACTTTGCAGATCGACTATGGTTTGCTGGGCGCACCTGCGTTGGCACAATCTGGTAGTTACTTCCCGCCAGCGACGGCGCAACTATGCGATGGTGCTGATGGAATTGTGTTTGGTGCCGTTAGCCAAGGGGGACTACTCGAACTCCGCAAACACTTCGACTTGTTTTGCAATCTGCGCCCAATTCGGATGGTTGACAGTCTGGTGGCTAAATCTAGCCTGCGACCAGAAAAAGTTCGCGGACTCGATCTTTTGATTGTGCGAGAACTAGTCAGTGGTATTTATTTTGGTTCATCTGGGCGTGCCACAGATGAACAAGGGGATTATGGCTACCATACCATGCGTTATGGCGATCGAGAGATTCAGCGGATCGCTCGATCGGCTTTACAGCAAGCCCAACAGCGGCGAGGATTACTCACTGTCGCTCACAAAGAAAACGCCTTACCGCATTTACCCTGGACTCGGTTAGTGCAAGCAGAAGCCACCGATTTTCCTGGCGTTGTCGTCGAACCAATGCTGGTGGATAACTTAGCCATGCAAATGGTAATTAATCCCCTGCGGTTTGATGTGATTTTGGCGGGAAATCTGTTTGGCGATATTCTCAGCGATATTGGTGGTGGCTTAGTTGGTTCGATCGGTTTACTCGGATCTGCCAGTCTCAACGCGGATGGATTTGGCTTGTATGAAGCGATTCATGGCACAGCTCCAGACATCGCTGGTCGGGGTATTGCTAATCCCCTCGGCACTCTGGGAGCCTGTGTTTTGATGCTTCAGCAATGGGGGGAAGAGCAGGCCGCACAACGGATCGTCAGCGCACAAGCGCGAGTTTTAGCTCAGGGATATCGAACCGCTGATTTATCACCCCAAGCCAACGAGATTTTGGTCAACACTCAAACTTTAGTTGACCTATTACTGGCAGAACTGACCACTGAACAATATTCTGAATTAGGAGTGCTGCATGAGTCACGCAAATAACGTTTTAAATCTAGGTGATGACATCAATACCGATGATATTATGCCTGCCAATCGGGCGACGATCGACGATCTCGATCGATTAAAACAGTATGCTTTAGAACATGTAATTGGGGTCGGGGAACTACTCCAATATCAGGAGATCGAGGCCGGAGCAAATTTCGGGTGTGGTTCCAGTCGAGAAATTGCCCCGATTATCCTCCAAGCTGCGGGCATTAAGAAAATTCGGGCGCGATCGTTTGCGGAAATTTTTTATCGCAATAGCATCAATATTGGACTATCCCTAGAAATTGTCGGCGAAAAACAGGAAAATCCCGTCGTTGAGGCCATCTCTGCGGCTGGGGGACTGATGTCTTTTAATCAGCTCCGCCGTCAGGGTAAAGTGACGATTCCGGCCAGTAAAACGGCCAGTCGCCCGATGACTTTAGTCGAAAAACTGTTAGCTAAAGCTTCTGGTAATGCTTACGTCCAGCCCGGCGAAGTGGTGTTTGCCGTTGTCGATTTAGCTTTATCTCATGACGCGGTAGCCGGGGCTGTCGCCAAGACCTTTTATCAGCACTATGGAGCAGATGCAAAATTGTGGGACTCCCAACGGGTCGTATTAGTAGCCGATCACTTTATCCAAGTTGGTGACATCCGGATCGATCTCCAAGCTAGTGTCATGCATCAACAGATGGTTGAGTTTGCTAAAGTTCAAGGCTGCCACTTATTTGATGTGGTTTCCCCTGGTGAAGCAGCGGGGATTTGTCATGTGCTCCTGCCGGAAAAAGGCTTTGTCCGACCAGGGATGGTGATTGCTGGTACAGATTCCCATACCTGCACCTATGGCGCATTGGGAGCCTTTTCGACTGGGGTCGGTACCACCGATATGGCGAATATTTATGCGACCGGAGATATGTGGATTCGGGTGCCCCCAACTCTCGTCTTCGAGCTGTCTGGAACTCTACCGCAACACATTAGTGCCAAAGATATCATCCTATTTATCCTGGGGCAAATCGGCTGTGCTGGGGCGACTAGTAAGGTGATGGAATTTCGCGGGTCGATCCTCACCCAATTACCATTTGACGAACGGTTGACTTTAGCGAATATGGCCGTTGAATGTGGGGCGATCTGCGGTGCGATTGTGCCGGATGACGTGACTCGCGAGTACGTGCGCAGCCGTAGTACACAAGCATTTACAGAGGTTATCGGCGATGCTGATGCTGAGTACGAAAGAATTTATCAATTCGATCTCAGTGATTTGGAACCGCAAGTTGCACGCCCCCCGAAACCAGATCGGGTAGTAGCGATTAGTCAATTAGAAGATGTGCCGATTACCAAAGCCTTTATTGGCTCGTGTACGGGCGGTAAACTCTACGATCTGGCGCAGGCTGCGGCAGTTTTAAAAGGTCGCCATTTGGCCGCAGGTGTGAGCTTGTTTATCGTACCTGCCTCTGTGGAAATTCGGGAAAAAGCCCAATCGTTAGGCTATCTGGATATTTTTGAACGAGCTGGGGCACAGATGCTCAAGTCCGGTTGTGGGGCTTGTATCAATTCCGGACTGGGGGTTTTGGACAAAGAAGAAACCGGAGTTTATGCCACCAATCGCAATTTTAAAGGACGCAGCGGCGATCCCACTGGCAAAAACTATTTAGCATCGCCCCGAACTGTGGCGATCTCCGCCATCAATGGGAAAATTAGCGATCGACTCGATTGAAAATCTGACTATGGAACCCATTTGAGATCTTCTGT